>JANPDX010000639.1:0-2549 GCA_031431695.1 Dehalococcoidia bacterium | reverse complement strand
GTCATGCTCGTTGCCTGTGGGCTCGTTGCGTGTAGCGCACCGACACTGGTCGTCCCGTCTCCGCGACCCACCACATCGGCAGCACCGATCGAACAGCCCACGCGCCCCTCCGTGCACGAGCCACGCGCGCACTACGTGCCTCGCGAGCCAGATGTGGACGTCACCGGTGTGGAGAAGCCCGACGAACATCCCTTCAGCAGGTTCTCTGGACCGATTACGAATGTCGTTCCCACGAGGAGCACCGTACGGCTCGGCGACGCCAAGATCGGGATGGTCGATAAAGGCCGGAGGTTCATCGTCGACGCGGGTCGGGTGACCGCACTGGACGACTCAAGAGTTGAAGCTAGGCTTGATGGCTTCGTTCAAGTCCCAGATGGCCTCGGCGGCGGTTTCGTATTCTACGAGTCCGGGCACGCTTACTTGGCGAAAGCCTTCGATGCGCCGCTGATTCAATTCCGCCAGGCCTTTCTGTTCTACGTTGGCCCTGGACTCGTTCTAGGCCGGTTGCCTGGCGGGCAATCGGAGGTGCGCGCGCTCGATGGGAGCCTCGTCCCCAATGCTCCGGCGGAGCTCGCCATGCTCTGGACCCATCGCTCGGGTTTTGCCATCGCAGTAGGGAAAAATGGCAGATTCTTTACGAACGGCCCCACCTCCTGGAAGAAGCTTTCGATAGGCAGCGTCGTGGGCGTGGAGGAGGCCGATGACAAGCTCATCGTCCTCGACAGCAAGGACGTTGCCTATCACGTGGGACGTGACGGCAAGCCGGTCCGGCTCAAGGACAGTGAAGGCCTCGCCGATTCCATGAAGATGGCGCGGAACTTCCGTAGCCTCGCCGATCTGACCGGTGGCGCCGCACCCAAAGTCTCAGAACTGCCGCCGGAGGGTGCCTTGCTTGCGCGCGGTTGGGTGCCCACGGGGCGCAAGGACGACGAGTGGTTCAAGGTCGTGGAGGGCCAGCCAACGGTCATCCGGACCCGTTCGAACTCGCTCAGATCGATAGGACCGAAGTTTCAGGACGAAGCCTGCAAGGCCGAAGGCTCCACGGGAGAACCCTTGCTCTTGTGCATGGGCAGCTCGTCGCTTCAAGTCCTACGCATCGATCTCGACTCCGGAAGACGCTGGCCAGAGCTCGAATTCCAGCCGAAGGTCGGGATACAAAATTTTGGCCCTTTGACTGGGTATCACCCACGCACTCTGGCCGTAGACACCGATTGCCGAGGCGAAGCCGAGGGCAGCTATTGCGTTCGCGGAAAGGATGGAAAGTATACGACCTTCGCGTTGCCGGCCGTGCCGGAGAAGCGCGGAATCCATTACGTGTTTCCAGGGGAGTTGATGCCCGCGAGCAGAAGCGAGCAGGGCGCAATCTGGTTTTGGCGCGCGAGCGAGGGCAAGCGCTACACCTTCGAGCCTGCCGCACTGACGGAGGTGTCTGCAGCGCTCGGCTGGGACGGCGAAACTGTGGCCGGTAAGAAGCAACCGAAGTTCATCGAAGCTGCCGTTTTGCTGACGCGATCTGGGCTTCGGAGCTTTTACATTCCGACCCCGTTCGACCCTCTGCCGGAGCCTCCAGTGAGCTACGCTGTCGACTGGCCGCTTGATGGTAGCGGCAACGTGCGGCTGACACGAGTGACCGGCCTGGTCGCACCGATCGGAGCGCACGCACTCCGAATCGACGGCGGCAAGCTTTACGAGACGAACGACGGCTGGATCACTTGGTACGAGGTGGCACCACCACCGACCGGTGTACCCGCGAGCTTCGCGCAGGCAACATGCGATTACCGCGGTTGTTTGCTCGGATCTTGGACGCGAATTGGCTGGGAACGGCCCGCCACCCTGTGAACGGTGGACAGCCATACTGGACCCCAACTACGCCGTGGAGCTTAGATGCCATGACTCGCTGCGTGGCCGGTGAGCTGACGCTGCGAACAGAGCGAGCGGTCCCCTCCGTCGAGGTCGGCACAAGTGCCTAATGAGAATCCCTGGCCATCGGCCCCTGACTTCTCTGATCTGTCCGAGCACAACACATGCCAATCCCCAGCCGCTCCTGCATCAGGAAGCGCATTGGCGAAAGTGTGCGCTGAGACCTTGACGCGAATCAAGGAAGGAAAATCAACGACCGAGGAGGAAGTTGGGAGCTGGGAAGGGCGGAAATTGGCGCCAAAGTCAGGCGATAGTTGCTCCGGCATGTTCGGGACTGCGGGCCGGAAGGCTGCTGAGCGGCGCTGGGTGTCGAAGTAGTCCGGCGAGCGAGCGCGCGCGATGGGGGCGGCGCGGAGGGCATGTGGAGTGAGGTCAGGATGGCGGAGGCCACCTCTGGTTCGAGGATGAGGGCGATGACGCGAAGGCGGCCACCGCATACCCCGACGTTTCCGTCGCGCTCGGCAGGAAAGTGGTCAAACTACGCCGCTCGTGGATGGGTTACCCGGCAGCAGCACGGCGTCCGTGCGCGCAGCGGGCTTAGCCTCGACGCTAGACCTGCGCTCAGAGCTGCGAGCAGTTTTCGAACAGGATCGCGCCTCCGGCAGCGCATGCCGTCTTCGAGGCAGTCG
>JANPDX010000638.1:0-2689 GCA_031431695.1 Dehalococcoidia bacterium | reverse complement strand
GTCGCCCCGCGCGCGCCCATCGCGATGCCAACATCGGCCGCCGCGAGGGCCGGAGCATCGTTGATGCCGTCACCGACCATGACGGTGACGCGGCGCTGTTGCGATTCCCGCACGGCCGCGACTTTCTCCTCGGGCGCGAGTTCGGACATGACGCGGTCAACGCCAATGGCGCCGCCGACGGCCTCGGCGATAACGGCGTGGTCGCCGGTGAGCATGACCGTCTCGGCGATGCCCTTGCGCTTGAGCAAGCGCAGGACGCGCGGAGCATCGGGCCGAATGGGGTCATCGAACAGGAAGGCCCCGGCCAAACCGCCGTCGATAGCGGCAAAAATCACCGAGCCTTCGTGCCGCATCACGCGGTGGCGGAACCGTTGCCGTACGTCGGAATCGTCCGTGCCCTCTGCCGCCCAGGGAAAGCTCCCGAGCCGTACGGCCCTTCCATCGACCACCCCGGCGATCCCGGCACCCGCCTGTTCGACCACGGCCGACGGCATGACGAGGCTGAGCTTTCGGTCGCGGGCGCTGGCAACGAGCGCGCTCGCGAGTACATGAGACGACATCTGGTCGAGCGATCCGGCGAGGCGGAGCATCCCGGCTTCATCGATTGCTTGATCGGCGAGCAGCGTCCGCCGGACTCGGGGCGAGCCGAGGGTGATGGTGCCGGTCTTATCCATGTACAGCGCCTGGGCACGGCCCAGCGTTTCGATGGCTGCACCGCCCTTGATGACGATCCCCCGCCGGGCGGCCCGCGAGACACCGGAAACGATGGCGACCGGCGCGGCAAGCAAGAGCGGGCAGGGCGTGGCCACCACCAGCACGGAAAGCGCCCGCACCGGGTCTCCGGAAATCAGCCAGGCAAACCCGGCGATGGCGAGCGTGACCGGGACGAAAATCGCCGCGTAGCGGTCGGCGAGGCGTACCAGGGGGGCCTTCGAAAGCTGCGCCTCACGGACCATGCGGATGATGCCCGCGTAGGTGCTTTCGTCCGCGGTGCTCAGCGCCTGCATTTCGAACGAAGAGCCGGCGTTCGCGGTGCCGCTGCGGACGCGGTCGCCTCGATCGCGGTCTACAAGGCGCGATTCTCCAGTCATGGCGGATTCATCCAGGACGGCCGGCCCGTGCGTGACCACCCCGTCCACGGGGAGTACATCGCCCTCCTTGACAACGAGGATGTCGCCGCGCAGGACTTCCCCGACGGAAATGGTTTCGAGCGTGCCATCGCGGAGGCGGTGCGCGGAACGAGGGGAGCGCTTCAGGAGCGCTGAAAGCTCCCGTTCGGCGCGGTTGGCGGCATACTCTTCGAGCGCCCGCCCGGTCGCCAGCATGAGGCCAATGACCGCTCCGGCGAGGAACTCACCGAGCGCCAACGCCCCGGCGATCGCCAGCAACGCGATGACATCGACCGACGCCTTTCGCGCGACAAGCGTCCTGGCGGTGGTCACCAGCATGGGGATGAGCGCGGCAAACGCGGTCGCGGCGAAGACCCAATCGGCAGCGCGGTGGTACCCGAACAGCCACAGCAGACCGCCAACCGAGATGCCTGCAATCGAGGCGCCCAAGAGCAGCATCGTCAGACTGAAGCGGGGCAGCGTCATCGAAGCCGCCTGTTCAACGGGAGAATCCGCATCGTGCGACTACCGTACCGCCGGGGCGACCGCCCGAGGTGTCCGCGAGTTCAGAATGAGTCGTCCGTATGGCCCAAACTCGGAACTCGGAACTCGGAACTCGGAAAGCCTATCCCACCTCGGCCTTGTACTTCCGGATCGCGTCGATGTGGTCCTGGGGCGTCGCGAGGCCGGCGTTCATGGTGCGGACGCAGACGTGAGTCGCGCCCACCTGCCGCCAGCCGTCCAGGTGCATGGCCCACTTGTCGGGACCGGCGCCGTAGGAGAGCTGCCCTTCGAGCCCGAACGTCTTACGATCCCGGCCGTACTTGTCCACGTACTCCCAGAGCTTTTCGAATCCCGCCTTGCCGGCGTCGGTGCCGGGCTGAAAGAGCGGAAACATGCCATCGCCGAGGCGCGCCGCGCGCTCGATAACGCGCTCATCCATTCCACCGAACCAGATCGGGATCGAGCGTCCCGGCAGCGGCCGGATACCGGCCCGGTCGATGCGGTGCCACTTGCCCGTGTAGTCGATAACCGGCTCGGTCCAGAGCTTACGCAGCACCTCGACCTGCTCTTCCTGGCGCTTACCGCGGTTGTGGAAGTTCTCGTTGAGCGAGTCGTATTCGACGTAGTTCCAACCGGTGCCGATACCGAGCCGCAGCCGTCCGCCGGAGAGGATATCGACCTGGGCGGCCTGCTTCGCGACCAACGCGGTCTGGCGCTGGGGCAGGATGATGACCCCGGTGACGAGTTCGATCTTCTTTGTAGCCGCGGCGAGGTAGCCGAACAGCACGAAGGGCTCGTGGAAGACGGTCTCCTCGGTGTACGGCCCGGTCAGGCGGGGCTCGCGTCCTTCGTGCACGGCGCCAAGGACGTGGTCATAGGCGACAAGATGCGAATAGCCGAGTTCTTCGACAGCCTGGGCGAAATCGCGAATTACTGATGGGTCGCTGCCGATTTCGGATTGGGGAAAGACGACGCCGATATTCATAGTGGTGGCTCCAGACAGATGGTGCCTTCGAGTCTACGCCACGGGCGGGGACCGGTGCTCTGTGGTGAACACTGACCGTAGCTGAACCCGC
>JANPDX010000637.1:0-4203 GCA_031431695.1 Dehalococcoidia bacterium | reverse complement strand
TGTTTCCAGAGCAACCACGAAGGTTCGATCATCGACTTCCTCCACGAGCACCGAAGGCTTGCCGAAGGCGTGGTCATCAACGCCGGGGCGTATACGCACACCTCCGTTGCCCTGCGTGACGCCATCGAGGCAATCGTTATCCCGGTGGTGGAGGTACACATTTCGAACACGCACGCCCGAGAAGGCTTCCGCCACCGGTCGCTCATCTCGCCGGTGTGCCTCGGCCAGGTAACCGGTCTCGGTCGCGAAGGCTACATACTCGCGACGAACCTGCTCCTCGACCACCTGGATGCGAAACCCAACTGAACGCAGAGACGCGGAGGCGCAGAGTTGGCTAAGTTCTTCCCTGGAAACATTCGCCTGGATCGGATTCGAGCGGCAACGGTGGAGGCGAAGCTCGACGCGCTGATGATTTCGGCGCCCGGTGAAGAGAACCTCGGCGGGGCGAGCCGCCGCTACACAACCGGGTTCACGGGCTCAACCGGCGTTGTCCTGGTCACCCGCGACCGGGCGATTATCGCCGCCGACTTTCGCTACACGGAGCAAGCCGAGCGCGAATCCGTCCCTCGGGGGTTCGAAGTCTTCCCGGCGCTCGGCGGGTACAAGGCGTGGTTCGCCAAATTCGTTGGCGAAGCCGGAATCGGCGGGCAACGTGTCGGTCTTGCGACGCACGACCTGACCTATGCGGCACGGCTCACCTTGACGAAGCTGACCCGCTCGCTACCGACCGGGGATCGTCCCCGATGGCTGCCCGCGCCTGACATCGTCGGAAAGCTCCGGACCGTGAAAGACGCCGAAGAGCTGGCTCTACTGCAACGGGCCATCGATGTCTCGGACCGGGCCTTCGAACGGCTGGAGGCCGAGATCACGCCGGAGATGACCGAACTGCGCGCTGCCGAACTATTCGCAGGGAACGTCCGCGAAGCAGGCGGCGACGACATTTCGTTCGAGACCATCGTCGCGGCCGGCCCGAACGGCGCGATGCCTCACGCGAGCCCGACTGACGGTGCGCTCGGTTCCGGGCGGCCGATCGTTTTTGACCTTGGCGCGAAGTTCGGGGGCTATTGCAGCGACCTGACCCGCACCGTCGTAATCGGTGAGCCGGACGCGAAGTTCCGCGAGATCTACGAGATTGTGTTCGAAGCCCAGCAAAACGCCATCGAGAAGGTCGAGGTGGGGATGCATTCGAAGGCGGCGCACGAACTGGCGGCCAGCGTGATTTCGAAGGCGGGCTACGGCGACCGCTTCGGGCACGGTCTTGGCCACGGTGTGGGCCTGGATGTCCACGAAGACCCGTATCTCGGCAAGAGTGGTACGAATACTCTGGAAGAGGGAATGGTGTTTACCATTGAGCCGGGCATCTACCTTCCCGGGTGGGGCGGCATACGAATCGAGGACATTGTCGTCCTCGAAAACGGCCGGGCGCGGGTGCTCAGTAAAGCCAAGAAACTCACCCCCTCAGGAGTGTGACGAATGATTTCTACCGCCGAACTAAAAAAGGGCGCGACCATCGAGATGGACGGAAAACTCTGGGCCATCATGGATTACAGCCACATCAAGACTGGCCGCGGCTCGGCCCAGGTCAAAATCAAGCTGCGCGACGTGCGTTCCGGGTCGATCATCGAACACACCGTGCAGTCGGGCACGAAGTTCACTCGCGCCCGCGTTGAGCGCCGCGAGATGCAGTATCTCTACGCCGACGACCAGTTTCACTACTTCATGAACACCGAGAACTACGAGCAGATCCCCGTCGGCGCGGACAAGGTTGGCGACGCCAGCAAGTACCTCAAGGAAAACGACAACTGCGAGGTCGTCCTCTACGGCGACGAAGTCATCGGCATCGAACTGCCGATGTCGGTGGAGCTGACCATCACCCAGACCGACCCCGGCTTCAAGGGCGACACCGCCACCGGCGGCAGCAAGCCGGCAATCCTCGAAACCGGCCTGGTCGTGCAGGTGCCGCTCTTCCTGGAAGAGGGCGCCCGGATCAAGGTGAACACGGATTCAGGCGCGTATATCGAGCGGGTGCAGTAGGGGGCGACTCATGAACACGGAAGAGGACGAAGCTCGAAAGCGGATTCAGCGCGAGGCAGCGCGCCGTCTCGCGAAACTCGGCGGCTCGATGCCCGAATTGCAGGACGTTCCACGGAGGCGCCCTCCGAACTTCACGAACGACGAGCCGGATGAACAGATTAGCGGTCTCAGCGAAGGTTGAGAGATTGACGACGCGCGTTGCCCGGCGGCACAAACCCAGGCTCGAAACGGGCCTCGTCGTCCAGATGTCAGAATTCATCGAGCAGAGGCGAGAATTCGCATGGCCAGGACCCGAGGCGGAGTGGAGCGCGTGCAGTATGGGGCAGCGACCAGCAGATGTCCGAAAGGAACCCTGAATTGATCGAGACGCTTATCCTCGTCTTCGAACGCTGTTTGGGCTGGGTATGGAATCGGGCGCGGCCGCTTCCCGTTCATCTCAAGGCCGGGCATCACGATCTTTATGAGATTAGTTCGATTACCCTAGCGATTGGCCCCGCGGCAGTAGATTGGGCGAACGTTCATCGCGAGACGTTCTATAACATGCAGCGCGAGGGAGGAATATCGTTCGTAGTCCCCACCGCACTGGTCGTCACAATTTCCAATGGTGAGGCCACCAACTCGAAACCCGTGTACCTGCGCGAGGTGCACCTGGACGTTTTGGACTATCTTCCCGTGGCCGCCGCATTAAAGGACAAGTCTGGCATCGTATTGCGAGCGATCCAAGCGGGCGGACGCGGGGCCGACGCTCGTTTTCGTGTCGCGTTCGATGCGACTCATGGCGCCAGCTTTCGCCTCCTCCGAGCCGCGCGGTCGAGTGGATACGATGGACCGACACGAATGCGCATTGACCCGGGCCGGTTCGCCGAAGTGCTGATTAGCCCTTGGCCGTCCGCTCGCCGGACCTTGTTACCGCCATTGAGACGTATGAATTCCAACAATCTCGTCCGATAGGCGCCGCCGACTTTTCAGGAGCAAATGCCGAGAAGTTGACCTTGGACGTCCCCGCAGAATTAGCTCCGGGTCGCACGCTCCTTGTGTCGGCGAACATGGAGGCCGAGGCGATGTGAACATGTTGTCCGTTTCCCTCTGCGCCTCTGCCCCTCTGCGTTTAAGCTGTCCGGGCACCCAGCACCCAGCACCCAGCACCGAGCACCGAGCACCGAGCACCGAGCACTCACAACATGAACCCTCCCGCCGCCCTCTCCGTCTCCGCCGTCGTTTCCTTCCTGCGTGAGGTGCTGGAAGCGAACGAATTCTTCAGCGACCTCTGGATCGAGGGCGAGGTTTCGAATTACTCGCGTTCTCAGGTGGGCCACCGCTACTTCTCGCTCAAAGATACCTCAGCATCGCTGCGGACCATCCTATTCCGCGAGAGCATGCCCGGATTCCAGTTGAACGATGGCGAGCGTGTCATTGCCCACGGACGGATCACGATCTATCCCCAGCGTGGCGAACTTCAGTTCGTTACCGACTTCGTGCGGCCCGAAGGTGTCGGGCTGCTTGCGGCGAAGTTCGAACAATTGCGGTTAAAGCTCGAAGCGGAGGGCCTGTTCGACCCGGCGAGGAAGCGGCCGCTACCCCGATTCCCGGTTCGCATCGGGCTGGTCACATCGCCGACAGGCGCCGCCCTGCAGGACATCCAGAACGTGCTCAGCCGCCGATGGCCGCTTGCGACCGTGCTCCTGTCGCCAGCGCTCGTCCAGGGCCAGCAGGCAGCCGGACAGGTGACGGCGGCGCTCGCGCGGCTCGCGATGGAGCCGGACCTCGACCTCGCCATCGTCGCCCGCGGCGGTGGCAGCGCGGAAGACCTTTCCGCGTTCAACGACGAACGCGTCGCGCGGGCGATTTTCGGGTTCCCGGTGCCGGTGATCTCCGGGGTTGGCCACGAGACTGATGTGACCATCGCCGACATGGTCGCGGACTTGCGCGCGCCAACGCCGAGTGCGGCCGCCGAGCGTTCGGTGCCAGACGTACTTCAACTCGAACGGGCGCTGCGCGTGATGGACCGGCAGATGGCATCCGCGGTGAGGGCGCGGCTCGCGGAACGGGCCGGCGCCGTCGAGACCGAGCTGCGCCGCCTGCAGTATTCGGCGCCGGACCCCGCGGGACTGGCCGCGACCGTGCGAGATCTGCTGAGGGACATGCAGTCCGGGCTTGAACGGCGCTGCT
>JANPDX010000636.1:0-2128 GCA_031431695.1 Dehalococcoidia bacterium | reverse complement strand
TTCTACGGCATGGCGACCTTCGAAGGTCCGGTCATGTCGATCAAGGCCGTGAACTCGCTCAGCCACTACACCGACTGGACGATCGGCCATGTCCATTCCGGCGCGCTGGGCTGGGTCGCCTTCATCGTGTTCGGCACGATGTACTACCTGGTGCCGCGCCTGTGGGGCCGCACCGAGATGTGGTCGACGCGGCTGATCGGCTGGCACTACTGGGTCGCCACCATCGGTATCGTTCTCTACATCACGGCGATGTGGGTGAGCGGCATCATGCAGGGCCTGATGTGGCGTGCCTACGACGAGCTCGGCTTCCTCCAGTACTCGTTCGTCGAGACCGTGGCCGCCATGAAGCCCTTCTATGCGATCCGTCTGCTGGGTGGCCTGTTCTTCCTGAGCGGCGGCCTGATCATGGCCTACAACATGTGGCGCACGATCCGCGGCGAGCCGGAATCGGTGCCTGCGCGCTCCCAGCCCGCGGTCACGCACAGGCTCGCCCTCAGCGCCCCTCCGGGTGTACGATCTCACTCAGACTGTGTGTTGATCCCCCTCCAACCACTGCCCAGCCTAATGCGCCCCGTCTGTAGCACGTTTGATCAATGGCGCAGAATGCAGAGTTATGTAAACTTTCCGTTGTCAGCGCAATCAGAGACAACTTCATGCTTCCTAGCACTACTGCGGGCATGTTGCCGATTTGAAAAGCTGGATCATTTCGATCGGTTACGAGCCTGCATCGAAGAATGGTGGAATCGCGGTGGCCGGTGTGATCTAACGTCGGGATGACACAATTTCTCGACGCGGCGGGGATCGAGCGAATGGAGCGGTACTTCGACAAGCTCGGCGGGGTGTTGGGAGATACTCGGCGGCGCGCATCGTTCGCGCTGTATGCGATGGGCCTGTTTGGCGATGGCGATCGCAAGAGCATCGAGCCGATCGCGGCACGGGCCGCCGGCGATCCAGACGAGACAGAGCGCGCGCACGACCGGTTGCTGCACTTCATGACCGATTCGAGGTGGATCGACGCAGAGGTGCGTCGCATGGCGGCCAAAGAAGCGCTCGATGCGATGACCGCGCGCGCGCCGGTCATGGCTTGGGTCGTCGATGACACCGGCATGATGAAACAGGGCACGCACTCGGTCGGCGTTCAACGGCAATACACCGGCACGGTCGGGAAGGTCGCCAACTGCCAGCTTGCGGTCAGCCTGAGCATCACGACCAAGACGGAGCATGTGCCGGTGGATTTCGAGCTGTACCTGCCCAAGTGCTGGACCAAGGATAAGGCGCGTCGCAAGGAGGCGCGCATCCCTGACGAGGTGGAATTCCGCACCAAACCCGAGCTGGCGATCGAGATGATCGGTCGCGCGGTCAAGGACGGCCTGCCCAAAGGGGTCGTGCTCGGGGATTCCGCCTTCGGGGACTCATCGGATTTCCGCGCGCAGGTTCGTGCGCTCGACCTCGACTATGCCGTCGGCATCAAAGCCCCGACGAAGGTCTGGCGCATCAACCGCTTTGGTCGTCTGCACGGCGAGGCGATCAGCGTCAAGACGCTCGCGCAGCGCATGGGACGCAAGAAATTCCGAAGCGTCACCTGGCGCGATGGCACGCGGGGTCCTTTGTGGTCACGTTTCGCGCGCCTGCGCGTCGTGGTCGCGCACGACGATGGAACCGACCCGGCAGAGCGCCAACCGCTGTGGCTGCTCATCGAATGGCCCGACGCGGAGCGCGAGCCGACCCACTACACGCTTTCGTCTTTACCCAGCCATTGGAGCACCAAACAGCTGGTTCGACTGGTCAAGGAACGCTATCGCACCGAGCGCGTCTACGAGGACCTCAAAGGCGAGCTGGGCTTCGACCATTACGAAGGGCGTCGCTTTCCCGGATGGCATCACCACGTCTCCGTCGTGCTTGCCTGTTTCGCCTTCGTGGTCGCCGAACGCTGCCGCGCTTTCCCCCCCTCGGGCAGACGGCAAGCTCACCGCCACCCGCAGCCGCTCGCGGCCTGAGCGTCACTTCCCCGATTCCTTCATCACCGCGCGGCTTGCGTTCGCGCGCGTCATCGCCACCTGGTTGCCTCGCTGTCCGTGTTGCCACCGACGCAATCTACGACCTCACCGCCTCGCGGCGGCAATACCAA
>JANPDX010000635.1:0-1592 GCA_031431695.1 Dehalococcoidia bacterium | reverse complement strand
CCAACCGTTCCCCGGAGCTCAAGGTAGTCCTCGCGGACGAGCCCAACCTGTTCGACCTCTCCACCCGCTTTAGCGTCATCGTTCAAGAAAACGTCATCATTGAGTAGCAGAAAACTCCAGCGTGTTTGGCCATCGCCACTTATGATCGCCCGGTGAAAGTCCTCCTCCTCGGCAACAGCAACGACACCGGGGCGTTCGTGCCGGAGGATGCCAAGCGGCAATACCTCCTCCGCGACCAGTTGGCGCTTGAATTTGGCGAGCCGGTGGAAGTCTTCGTCCGAAACGCATGGCCGAATCAGCGCATGGTCGGCTATGTCCAGCGCGCGCTCGACGAACTCAATCCAGACTTCGTCTACCTCAACCTGTCGAGTTACGCGTACACCTACGAATCACTTCCGCTTCGCGTGAGGCGCATTTTCGGCAGAATGGGCGGAGAAGCGGTGGGCGACGCCGGAATGCGCCTCGCAGACAGCCGCAAATGGTCGCACAACGCCCTCTTCCGCGGCCTGCGCCGGGCGGGCCAGGTGACCATTGGCGGGGATACGCATTTCACGCCGGAGGAAGTGCTGGCCAGGTACGAGGAGCTCATCCGCCTGCTCCTCAGGCGGGAAGGCACGGCAATCGCCGTTAAGGGATCGATGGGTCGTACCAAGCGCGGTACCGCTCGTGAGCGTGCTCGCAAGGAAGGGCGCCGCCTGCGTGTCCATCAGCCACTGAAACAGCTCTGCGAACAGTTACACGTGTACTACGCCGGCAGTGATGAGCCGCTCTACGTACGCAGTCTCCGAAAGCGAAACGGCCTGAGGGTCGGAGACGGGCTGCACTCGAATACCGCGGGCCATAAGGACTCGGCCGACTTCCAGTTCGAATTCTTCCGGGATGCGTGGCAGCAACACCTGCATGCCGCAGGCGAACAGCCAGTGGCCGCGGCTCCCCGAACCTAGGCTCGCCCCAGGCTCCGGATCGCTTCCCGCTGGACCATCGCCATCGTCAGGTCGCCTCGCGTCTTTTCCAGTATTCCCCGGGTCTGGTCGGTCGTACGGCGAAGCCCGCCGGTCATCGCGTCTGGATAGTCGATGGTCACGAGCACGGAATAGATGTCGTCCATCGCGTGCAGGATTTCCTCGCAGCCGTCGTACGCGCCGGCCCGCAGCCGGTCGAGGATCATCCGCCGCATCTCGCCCACAGCCTCGGCGATTCCATTCAAGTAGGCCGGGTACTCAACCCCCAGTTCCTCGGGCGAGGGAATGCTGCCGCCGCTCAGCAGCGCCAGCGTCGTCCGTGCTTCCGCGTACTCCTTCTGCGCGTCGTGCAGGAAGCCCGCGTAGTACACATCCGCGTGCCCCTCGAGCGCCTTCACAGCGGCATCCCGGACCAGCTTCGCCTCATCGAGCTGCTTCGCCGCCTGCTCCAGTTCGCCGCGGTGCACCGCCCGAATGCTGTTCGCGCTCATCCGGATGATTGAGCGGCTTGCGGAGAGCGCCTGCTCGCGGGCGGCATTTTTCGCCGCGAAGTGGTCCAGGATTCTCGGGATGATTGATTCCAGCGGCGTCGTATCACTCATGGCGCGATTGTCAATTGCCGATTGTCGA
>JANPDX010000634.1:0-2298 GCA_031431695.1 Dehalococcoidia bacterium | reverse complement strand
GGTGGGCGGAATCGCGGCGCTGATCGGGCGCCGCTCGCTGTCGGCCACGTGGGACCGGCTGTTGACCCGTATTCCGGGCGTCGGTATTTTGTACGGCTCCACCAAGTCACTGGGCGAGGCGCTGCTCTCCAACCGCAAGTCGGAAGTGTTCCGGCAGGTGGTGCTGGTGCAATGGCCTCATCCGGGAATGTGGCGCATCGGGTTCCTGACCGGGCCGCCGTCCGCGGCGGTGCGTATCTTGTTCGACGAGGAGATGGAGGCGGTGTTCCTGCCGCACACTCCGAATCCGGCCTCGGGCTTCGTTCACTACGTGGCGCGCTCCTCGATCAAGTTCCTCGACTGGCCGCTGGAAGAGGGGCTCAAGGTGGTGATCTCGGGCGGCGTGGTGCAGCCCGACGTTCCCGAATCCCGCGTGCGACCGGCCGGGAACCACTAGCTGCTAGTGCTAGTCAAGACTTGGGAACGGTCTTGACTCCCTCCCGACGTAAGGGTGTAATGGACCTCTCTCGGTGACACTCCAATCCCTCACGTACGCGCTCCACATTTTCGACGACCGCGATCTCGACGGGAATTCGGGGTTCCTTGCTCGTCAGCCCGCAGATAGCCTTGCTGACGGTGCTGTTGCCGATCGGGAGACCTACTTCACCCGCTCCTTCCTGTACGCTTCAAGTGCGCCGCCTACTCAGAATGGGCCAATCATACCGGCTTGGAATGAAGGCCTTGGCTTCGTTCTTGGTTACGGCACGGCTGGGAACGAGTTGTAATCGCGCAAGTTACACAATCGTACCGGGGACTGTCCCCGATCTCCGAGAGCGACTCGGGCTGGCGGTTCATGAATAGTCCGGGCTAGGGGATCCGGCTCTCCCTCTCTGCACATGCCGATTGTGGGCACTCCAATTGTTGGAGCGCCAGATCAGGAGCGCCCCAGCACATTGCAGCTGCGCCCGATACAGTCGCCGTCCCGCGAATTGACGTTCTTGCTAGATTTGCCGAAGCCTGGCTAGGGGCTGGCGTGTACTTCCTAGCGGCGAATATGGGCAGCCTTGTAGCTACGACCAAGATTGTTCTCCTAAAATAGAGATGCCAATGACCCGCACGCTGTTCTCGTTCTCTTCAAGGATGCTTGCTCTCGTTCTGCTCATCGCCGTTTTTGGCATGATGCCGAGTAGATCGTTCGCGGAAGAGTATACGGACTTCGCGGAATACCTCTCGCAATGGGATTTGGTCGTGGAAGGTACTGTCACGGGAGTAGACACAATTTTTCGCGAGCGGCTCGGCGGTTGCGGGCAGACAGGTCTTGGCGCGACGCGGTCCTGGGATATTCATATCCGGGTGAGTCGAGTTGTTCTCGGTACGGCTGAGGATTCGAGCATTGTCCTCACAACCCTCATGCGCAATCAGTTTCCCGGGCCGGGCTTGCGGGTTGGCGCGAAGGCGATCGCTTGGACGTATCGGAATTGCGGTGATGGGTGGAGGCTGCGGGGCAACCTGGTGCTTGTCTCGCCTAGTGGGCATCTGATTCCGGACCGGGACAACGTCGGTGCCTTGCGCTTGGAGGGTTACGCAGATAAGGGATCTGTTCGGCACTCCGCCCTTGATTCGTCCCTCGCCGCCAACGCTGGGCTTAGCTCAGTCCGGGCATTTGAGGGTGCAGGTTCTGTCGCGCTGCTACGCGTTACGGCCATGACGCAAGGAGTTGGGCGGACGTACTCACTTGCGTGTGACAGCGTAGCCGTCCTTCTTGGCACCGCCGTGCGCGTTCCGCGCTTCGTAGATATGAATCCGTTGGAAGGATGCACCAGGGCCGTTGGCGTCGGGGACTCGCTCATTGTGAGTCTACCAAACAGCTTCGCTGCTGAGCGGCTTGGTTGGCGTGGCTGTTCGCACTCACTTCTGGTGAAAGAGCGATTCTCTGTTGGTTTTGGGGTTCCGCTTCAGTTCCTAAAATACGCGATCCGTCAGCAAAACGGCGCATTGCACGTTCGTCCCTTCATCGCACGGGACGAATAGTCGTGGGCGGCGCACGGCTTATGTTCGTGATTCTTGTGGCACTTTGCTCTTTTGCGCCATCGACAGGGGCGTGGGCCGTTGATTGCTCTCAGGACCCTGCACAATGCGGTTGTCAGAAACCGTGCGGTTCAGGGCTTGAAGTTAGGCGTGCCCCTGATGTGCCGCGTTGGTGTTGTCAATGGGCAAGAGTCGGGGCGGCTTCGGAACGCCCTCGCCCAATGCGTAGCCGCGCGACCGAAGGCTGAACCCATGGCGATCGTGCGCAGCGAAGGAATCGTCCTCAAGACC
>JANPDX010000633.1:0-2188 GCA_031431695.1 Dehalococcoidia bacterium | reverse complement strand
CCACCTGACCGGCCGTCCGGTCCACAAGCACGCCGACGCCCGTGACTTCCGCGCCCCGCGCTCGCACCGCGTCGAGCACGTCACGAATGCTGCCGCCCGTGGTAAGCACGTCATCAACCACCAGGACGCGATCGCCCGGGCCGATTTCGAACCCACGCCTAAACTCGCGTCCGGGCGCCCCGTTCTCGCTCTTCTCGGCGATGATGCTGCGCAGTCCCAGGTGGCGCGCCGTCTCGTACGACAGGATTGCGCCACCGGTGGTTGGCCCAACCACGAGGTTTGCCTTGCCGCGAAAGTGGCCGGCGATCAATTCGCACATCGGCCCCGTCACATCCGGCCATTGGAGGATGCGGAACTTCTCGATGTAGACCTCTCCGTGACGTCCGCTGGCGTACTGAAAGTGGCCGCGGAGCACGGCGCCGCGTTCCTGGAGGAGTGATTCAAGCGAGGTAGTCATCAGGATCCGACTCTAGCCGTTTCCGAGCGTGAGAGGCAACCGGGTCAGGACGGCCGCCACTGCAGGTGAATGTCTTCGGGCTCGGCCAGGAACAGATCCTCATCCGGCTGCGTGAGCGTGCAACCCCGGCGCTGGTAGAAGTGCACGGTGTTTTCCGAGGGCGTGGCCGAGATGTACAACCCGAGCGCCTCGAACGTGCGAACCGCCTCGGTGGCCAGGCTGAAGAGCGCTGCCCCGAGGCCCTGACCTCGGTAATCCCTGCCCACATGCAGGAACCTCAGCTCCACCAGGTCTCTTCCGCGGCCGACGCGTTTAGAGTCGATCACGGCGATTCCCGCGAGGACGTTGCCATCGAACGCCGCGAAGAACTTCCCTCCACGCTCGAAGCAAGCCTCGAACTCCGCGCCGTCTGCCTCCTGCTTGCCGGGCGCCCATCCAGGGACATCAAAATCATGCGGCTCAAGGACGAGTTGCCCGTCCTGGAGCCGGTAGATGTTCGCGATGAATTCGCGGCGGTCGATTGTCCAGAGGAGCGGCAGTTCAGCCTTTGTGAGCTGCCGCATGATCACCGCAGACTACTCTTCGCCCAGCCGCTTCGTGGTCAGCACGGGTTTTGCCTCCCCGAGTGCGCCTTCTTCGTTCGGAGCGAGCCCGAACTTTTCGCGCGGCCAGTACGACAACATCGCCTTGCCAATGATCAGATCCCCGGGCACCAGGCCAACTTGTGAACTTCGGCTGTCCAGGCTGTTGTCACGGTTGTCTCCCATGACGAAGAACTCTCCCGGCGGGATGGCTATCTTCGGCTTGGTGTCGTGCCACGTCTGTTTGATGTACGGCTCAGCGAGCAACTGATCGTTGACGTAGACCTTTCCATCCACGATTTCAATCGTCTCGCCAGGGAGTCCGATAACCCTCTTAATCAGGTCCGTCTCCGTGTTCCGTGGATCCTTGAGGACGATGATGTCGCCCCGCTCCGGCCCGTGGAAGACGTTGCGTTGTGGGTCAGCGCCTGCCTCCATGAACGGGACGTAGCTCGAAATCTTGTCCATATCGACTTCCGAGTACACCAGCTTGTTGACGATCAGAAACTGGCCGTCTTCGAGCGTCGGGTACATCGACGATCCCTCGACCTTGAAGTTCTGGAAGCTCGCTCGTACCGAGAGGAAGACCAACAGCGCCAGCAAGCCGGTCTCCACCAGTTCCCGAATCCAGGTCTTCGTGCGATGCCCGCTCCGCGGCTGCGGTAGCGCTTCGACATCCCGTTCGAGGTCCTCGACGGCCCACGGCGGAGGCGCGAACCCGGCTCCGTCGTTACCGCCAAATGCCGATCCTGCGCCGAATCGGGCAACGTCCGGTTCCTCGTCCTCGGCCCATCCGCCATCCAGTGTTCGCGAGTCCCGCTGTGGCGCCCAACCGCCCGGTCGAAGGAAAGACTGGCGGGGCGGCTCGTGGTTGTCTGCTTCAGCCACGATGTCCGCCGCTTCAGTGCCGAGCAGTTCCGCGAATATCGCATCAGACTCCCGAGTCAACTGATGCGTCTCCGGCATGGCTGCGTGTCGTTCGAAGGCGGCAAGGATCACGTCGTCGTCGTCTTCGGCTGCCGAGAATGCCGGTACGGCCGCGTCCGGGACGATGGCTGCCCATTCGTCTTCGTCGGGTGCGGACCAGTCGTAGCTGGCAGACTTCGTTGAATTGGCCGAGCTTGCCATCTGGCTTTCGAGGCTCGCGGCC
>JANPDX010000632.1:0-8418 GCA_031431695.1 Dehalococcoidia bacterium | reverse complement strand
CATGCCCTTGGCTTGAAGTCCACTGAACTGGCGGGTCGCCCATATGGCGAACAGCCAGACCGAATCGGCGATACGATCCCGTGGGTTATCCCGAGCTCCAGCGGACTCGCTTCAAAGTGGCACAAGGAACGCCTCGAATGGCTGCGCCGGCTACGCGATGCCCTTCCGGCTCCCGGCCCCTGAATTATCGGCGCCAGGGGACCATCAGCCACTCGATAGCGAGCAGCGCCCAGGCCAGTAGAACGCCCAATATGGTCACCGCGATGATCCCGGAATACATCGTTGGGAAGTCGAAGATCTGGTAGCTCGTCCAGATGCGAGCGCCCAGGCCGTCGTTCGCGGCAAGGAACTCCGTCCCAACGATGACGATCAACGCGAAGCCAATCGCCACGCGCATCCCGGAAAAGACGGCAGGCGCCGCTCCCGGTAGCAATACCGAAACCGCGAGGCGGATGCGCCCCGCTCCGAACGCCCTCGCGGCGTCGATGTAGCTGCGATCGACCTGCTCCACTCCGGAGAGCGCGCTGAAAAAGATGATGAAGAACACGCTGAAGGCGACCATGAAGACTCTCGCTTCGTCACCGATCCCGAGCGCGACAAGCACCAATGGCAACATGGCGATGCGCGGCACGACGTAGAGTGCTGTCGCCAGCGGATAGGTCAGTTCGCGCACGGTCCGCGAGATCCCCGCGGCCAGCCCCACAACCAGTCCCGGAGCCGCCCCAAGCACGAAGCCCCAAAGCAGGCGGACGGCCGTTATGCGCCCGTCGCTCAGCAGATCACCGTCTCGCACTTGCTCCCATGTTCGCTGCATCACGTCCCAGGGCGGGGGGTAGAACAGCGAATTAATCCAATCCCGGTACGACGCGACCTGCCAGAGCACGATCAGTCCCACCGGCAACACCAGGCCGAGACCGATGGTCCTGGTCCACCTCATCGTGATTCAAGGCTTTCGAAAAGATCGCGAAAGACCGTCCCATATCCGGGCTGTTCCCGCAGGCGGACATAGTCTCGGGGCCGTGGGAACGGCACGTCGATCGTCTGAATCACCCGTCCGGGCCGCGCCGAAAACACGCTTATTCGGTCGGCTAGCGCCAGCGCCTCGTCGATGTCGTGGGTGACGTAGAGCACGGTGCAACGCCGCTCCGACCAGAGCTGTATCAGCTCATTCTGGACGCCGACCTTGGTCTGGAAGTCGAGGGCGGAAAGTGGCTCGTCCATGAGCAGGAGCGGGGCATCTACCGCGAATGCGCGGGCAATCGCCACACGCTGACGCATCCCTTCCGATAGCTGTCCCGGGTACATCCGGGCGAACCCGCTCAGCCCGAGGCTCGCAAGCAGAGCGTCAGATCGCTTCAGCCGTTCGCTGCGCCCAACACCACGCAGTTGCAGGCCGTAGGCAACGTTCTCCCGCGCCCGCAGCCATGGGAAGCACGAGTTCCCCTGTGGCACGTAGGCGACGCTTCCGTCGCCCGGCTTAAGGAAAGCTCCCCGCAGGGCAGGGATCAGACCGGCCAGCGCCTTCAGTAGCGTGGACTTACCGCACCCGCTCGGCCCGAGGATCGCATGGAACGAACCGTTCTTAACGTTCAGGTCGAGGCCTTCAACGGCGCGCAAACCATTCGCCCCGCCGTATGAAACAGCGAGGCCCCGGATCGAAAGCCCCTCCTGTGATGGCACCCAGCTCGCTATTTCACTCGCATGAAGGCACTGTAATTCAGTTCGCCTTCATAGGTCAGGAGCCCCTGTGCGCGAAAGAAGGCCTCCTGCTTGCGGAAGCTGTCCAGGTTCAGCTTGCCTGACGGGTCGTTGTACGGCCGTGCCGAACGCTTGATCACGTCGGCCGGGACCTGTGTGTATTTCTCAAGGATCGCGAGGATTGCCGGGTCCTGCCAGCCGCCGTTTTCAAGGTCCGAGACGGCCTTGAGGTACGCCCGCAAGAATCCCTCGGACAGGTCAGGGTTCTTCTTCGCCCATTCCCGGTTCCAGTACACACCCGTCGGCTGGTCGCCATTAATGAAGTCTTCGGTGAGCACTTTCACCAGGCCGTTGTCCTCGCCCAGCGTCGTGAACGGCTCTCCAAGCATTGCTGCATCGATGCTCTTATTCTGGAGCGCGGCGGCAACGTCCTGGAACGGCACCGTCATCAGGGTGATGTCCCTATAGGCTAGGCCACCGCTGGCGAGCGCGCGATCCAGCCAGTACTCGGTGGCAGCGCCGCGCGCGTTGATCGAGACCTTTTTGCCCTTCAGGTCGCTCACTTTGGTGATTTCGCCCGAGTCGAATCGGGCCTTGCTCACTACCATCGGCGTGGTCACCGGCGGCTTTTCCGAGTGCAGCGGCGCGACGATTTCGAACGGCACGTCCTTTTTGTCCTTAATCGAAGCGCCGGCCGCATTGAACACCGCGGCGCCAATGCCGCCGGAACCGATGGAGAAGTTCCCGGCGGCAGTCTGCACCAGCATGTCGGCGCCGCCCGCCAGGCGCTCCAGCTTCAAGTTGATGCCCTCGGCCCTGAAATAGCCCTTTTCAATGCCAACGAAAAACGGCGCATCGATGAGGATCGGGATGTAGCCGACGGTCACGTCCTTGATTTCCTTTGGCGCCCGCGTTGTTCCCGGCGCGGCCTCGCTCGAGGCTGGCGGAGTTGTCTCCTCGCCACCGTTGTCATCGTCATCGCCGCCACAGGCGGCGGCGCCAAGAATCGCCAGCGCGGCCAACGCCGCCAGCATCAATTGCTTCATGAATCCCTCCAGAGTCGATCAGTGAACCAACAATCTCTGGAAGAAACCTTCTGGGAAGTCAGCAGCCACACCTTCCCTAACGAAAGTTGGACCGAAAATGGAGTCTACGTGAGCGTCCTACCACCTCCCGCCGAAAAAGCTGCATCCGTCCGGGCGATGTTCGACCGGATCGCCCCGCGCTACGACCGTGTGAACCGCATTATGACGTTCAACGCGGACCAGCGCTGGCGACGGGATCTTGTGCGCCGGCTCGCCATCGAGCGCGGCGAAACAGTACTCGACCTGGCCTGCGGGACTGGCGATTTCGCCCGCATCTGCCGAACGCGCGGCGCCTTTGTAACCGGGCTCGATTTCTCGCGGGGCATGCTCCTTGCCGCCGGAGAACGCGCTCCGCGGAAGAACTGGCTCCAGGCCGACGCTCTCCACCTGCCGATTCGAGATGGCGCGTTCGATGCGGCCGTTTCGGGCTTCGCCTTACGCAACTTCGTTAGCATCCCACCAGTCCTGGAGGAGCTCGCACGAGTGCTTCGGCCGGGCGGCCGGCTGGGCCTGATAGAAGTCGACCAGCCGCGCAACCGCGTCATTCGGACCGGGCACGCGCTCTACTTCAACCGGGTCGTCCCGCGCGTCGGGGGATGGGTCGGCCGGGACTCCGCCTACCGCTACCTTCCCCAATCCGCGGTCTATCTCCCCGTGGAAAGCGAATTGTTCGCGATGCTTGAGCGCGCGGGATTTGCGAATATCGAAAAGCGCTCGCCGATGTTCGGCGCGATTCAGTCGATCAGTGTGGTGCGCGCGTGAGCCAGGAGATTGCCGTCCCGGCGCCATCGAGTATCCAGGCGTGGAAAATGGCTGTCCGGCTGCCGACCCTCACTGCCGCTGTTGCCCCCGTCCTTGTTGGGTCTGCTGCCGCCTACCACGACCGCGCTTTCGACCTGCTTCCGGCACTCGCCGCACTCCTCGGGGCTGTTGCATTACAGGTTGGAGCGAACTTCGCCAACGATGTCTTCGATTTCGAACGGGGGGCCGACACCGCCGATCGCCTCGGTCCACCCCGTGCGACTCAGCTTGGATTGCTCTCGCCCGCAGTGATGAAGCTTGGGATGTGGCTCGCGTTCGCCATCGCGACTGCCGCCGGCGTGTACCTGATCCGAGTGGCAGGCTGGCCGGTGGCCGCCGCCGGCATCGCCAGCATCGCGGGGGCGATCGTCTATACAGGTGGGCCCTGGCCCATCGGCTATCACGCGCTCGGCGACGTGTTCACATTCGTGTTCTTCGGGCTCGTCGCGACAATCGGCACCTATTTCGTCCAGGCCCGCGAGATCACCGCGCTATCGATCCTCGTGGCCATCCCCGTTGGCTGCACCGTCACGGCCATCCTTGTGGTCAATAATCTGCGAGACATCGAAACCGACCGTCGTGCCGGAAAACGCACCCTCGGCGTTGTTATGGGCGACCGCGGGACGCGCCGCTGGTTCGGGGCGCTGCTCTTCGCTTCCTGGTGCGCGATCATCGCAACAACGTTCTTCCAGGTACCTTTCGCCGCCATCTCACTGGCAGTTGCTGTCCCGCTCGGGTTCAACCTCTACCGGCTAATTCAAGCCGGAACAGCCGGACGCGCCCTCAACCCGATCCTCAAGGCTACCGCGAAGTACCACCTGGTAGCGGGGATAGCCTGGGCTGCCGCCATAGCGGTGAGCCGTTAACAGGCTCCCTATCCGCCGCTCCCCGTTCCTGTAGGATGCGTTGCAGCCGCCAACCGTTTGCGGACGGCGAGCCTCCCACAGGGGTCACGTCCCAATGAAGATCGTCGACGGCATCTACCAACTGCTCACGCCGTTTCCCCAGTTCACCTTCGAAGACGCCAAGTTGCTTCGCAAGCAGCTCGCCGAGCACCCGCGCGTTACCAAAGGCCTCCCGTATGTCTTGCCCTACCTGATAAAGGACGGCGACGAAACCGTCCTCGTCGACTGCGGTTGGAACACCGATTCCGCCTACGCTGCGCTCGAAGAGGGGATGAAGGAACATGGCTCCCACCCCAACGACATCGATAAGCTCGTCATCACGCACGTCCATCCCGACCATTACGGAATGACCGGGCGGCTCAAGCAGCTCTCAAGCTGCGAGGTTGTGATCCACGAGAAAGACGCTGAGGTCATCACGGCTCGTTACCTGGCGCCAAAGGGCCTCGTGGATGACATGGCTGCCTTCATGGAAGGCAACGGCGTCCCCGCGATGGATACACCAAACATGTCTCGCGGGTCCATGGGAATGCTCGGCATGGTCGCCGCGGTGCCACCGGATACCCAGGTCAAGGGTGGCGAAACCTTCAAGGTCGGCGATTTCGACTTCAAAATCATCTGGACACCCGGCCACTCTCCCGGACACATCTGCCTCTACGAACCGAACCGCAAGATACTCCTGACCGGCGACCATATCCTGCCGACGATCACGCCGAACGTTTCGATCAACACCCAGACGCACGGCAGCCCGCTCGGCGACTACATGCGTTCGCTCCACCTGCTGATCGACCTCGACGTCGATATTGTCCTCCCAGCGCACGAATTCGAGATCCACGACCTGAAGAAACGCATCCACGAGATCGAAGCCCACCATGAGGAGCGCCTCGAAGAGATGACGAACTGCGTGGATGCCGGCGGCTCAACCGGCTGGGACGTCGCCGGCCGCGTAAAATGGGCCACCGGAACCCTCAAAGACTTCGAACCTCACATGCAGCGCGCCGCCGTCGGCGAAACACTGGCCCACCTCGAGTTCCTCTTCGAACAGGGCCGCCTCGCCAAGGTGATGCGCGGCAAGCACCTCTACTGGCTCAAAGCGTAGCCGGGCCCGGAGAATCCCCTCCCATGACTGACACGAACGAACTGCTCGATTCGGGCATGCGCCGCCAGCTTGCCAGCTTCAACCACGCCCTTGCCGCCGGGATGCCCCGCATCGGCTGGAAGATCGGTTTCAACGACCCAGCCGTGCAGCAGCGCCTGAGCCTCTCGGCCCCCATCGTGGGTTGGCTCGATGGCCGTCGCGTATTCGCCGAAGGCCAGCCCTACATAGCCTCGGCCGGGGGGAAGCCTCGCGTCGAGGCGGAAACGGCCATCCGAATGTCCGCCGATGTTCCCGCTGGCGCCTCGGTCGAGTCGGCCCGCGCCGCTATCGGCGCCATCGCACCCGCCTTCGAATTCGTTAACGCGTCGAAGCCGATCAGCCCCCTCGACGAATTGCTCGCCCACGACATCCTTCACGATGGCGTCCTCATCGGTCAGGATCACCCGCTGGCGGCCGCCGGCGGCCTCGTCGAGAAAGGCTTCCCGACGGTCTCGCTGAACGGCCAGCCGCACCGCGCCGGCCTCCCGGGCCGCTACCCGGACGACCTCGCCGAACTCGTGGTCCACGTCGCCAACACTCTCGCTCGCTACGGCGAATCGCTGAAAGCCGGTGACTGGATTATCGGGGGGTCCTACATCGACCCGTTCGACGTGGCCCCGGGAGACACCGTGGAAGCGAACTTCGGACCCATGTGCACGCTGTCCTTCACAGTCGCATAGGGCTGGATCCAGCCAACTCAACCAAAGGACAACCGCTGCAGTCGGCAACCTCATCCGCAAAGAACTCAAGGCCGCCCGCTTAGCGCTCTCGAATTCATGCTAGACTTTAGCCTCCGCGAAATCAGGAATCGGTTCGGGACGCAGGACGTGAACATGAAGCATGCGAGTACTCGTCGTCCCACGTCCCAAAGTTCAAACTCCTCGAAGCCAAAACTGGCTCCGCAACACGCTTCAAGAACGCAAAATGTGGTTGAATCGCCCTTCTCCACCGGCGAGCGAGTTGCCGCACTCCAGAACGCCGTTGGCAATCGAGCCACGACGAGAGTGCTGGCCCGGCGCGGAGACGCTAACCCGGTGATGCTTTCCGGTGGCTCGGTCCAACGGACGCTCATACAGCGACACCTTCCGGGTGTCCTCGCCAAGCTCTCGGAAGACCTCACCAAGGTCCGAGCCACGCTTAACGCCTACGACACCGCGGACCAAACGAATGGCGACCTGATGGCGTTTGTCAATAAGCATGTGACCGATATCGGCGCCCTTCCCGGCATGGTCACGGTTGTCGATTCGAAAGAGAAGCTTGTCGCGGCTCTCGCCGACGATTTGGTCACGCGCGCCACAGAGCCGACCACGCTAGATGACGTCATGCCAAACGCCATCGATGAAGTGATGAATAAAGGTGGCGGTGGTTTCACAGCCAAGGACGGTACGGTCTGGATGCTCGAGAGCGCCAACGACAGTAGCGCGCTCTACCATGAACTCATCCACGTACTCTCCGGCGAAGGCGGCGTCACCCAGTTGTCGGCTACTAAGGGCATGCTCAATGAAGGCTTCACAAACTACTTCGCCGAATCCCTCGCCACCAAGTACGGCAAGACAATCTTCACTGCGTACCCGATTGCCACGGCCTGGGTGAAGAAGTTCGCAGCCAAGTTCGGGGATAGCGTCGCCTACAACCTGTACTTCAAGGACAACGAGGCGCTGCTTTTTAGCACGCTGGCGAAGCAAATGAGGGCCAATCTTGTCGCCGACAAAGTGACTCACGACGCCAATAAACTGGTTAAGGCCCCGGACAAGCCAGCGGCCACGAAGTTCAAGTTGACCGAAGTCAACATGTATTCAACCGCAGGCGCCATCAAGGATGAAACTGCGCTGGCCGTGGTGATTAAAAAGAAGATCCAGGAGTCGTACTTCATGGAGGCCACTGAGCCTGGCCTGGCCATGATGGACAAGTTTATTTTCGCCTAGTACTAGCTCAATCCGGTGCGGGGTATTTGCGGATGCGGCTCCCAGCTCCCGCGACGCAACTCGCAACCTCGGGAGAGGGGTTTGGGCTGAGGGCCGCGCCGCTACAGCCCCCAGATCTCCACGGCGTTCCCGCCCACGATCTTCTTCCCGTCGTCCTCGCCCACCGTCGCGATGATGTCGCGGACGGCCTTGGCCGAATACCCCAGCGTGCTCTCCGGATGGGGATAGTCCGAGGCCCAGAGCACCTTGTGCGCGCCAATGTGCGGCATCAGTTCCATGCCAATCGGGTCTTCCTGGAACGTTGCGTAGCAGTTCTGCCACCAGTAGTAGCTCGGCATGTTCGCCAGCTTCGGGTTCACTTCGGTCTCGAAATCGCGGTAGATGCGGTCGGCATCGAACAGCGCCGCCGGCACCCAGTGTGCGCCGCCTTCGGTGAAGATCACCTTCATCTTCGGGTGCCGTTCGAGGATGCCCGAAAAAGCAAGCAGCCCAAACAACCGCCGGAACGGCGAGAACTGCTGCATCTGGAACGTCCCCAGCGCACCCATGCCGCGGGTCTGGATGTTCTCGCCGATGTGGAACGAGATGGCGTAGCCGCTCTCTTCGATTGCGTCCCACATGGGTTCCATCACGCGTGAGTTGTAGAACACCCCGGGTGGCGTCGACGGGATCTCCATCGCCTTGAAGCCCTGCGCCTTCAACTCCTGCAGGTTGTCTTTCGCAGCGTTCGGCTCCCACCAGTTCAGGATGCCGACGCCATAGAGCCGGTCGGGGTACGCCTTGCAATAGTCCGAAAGCCACTGGTTGTATGTTTTCATGCAGGCGTCGCGGAGTTCCAAATCCTGCAGGCCGACAAGCGAAAGCGTCCG
>JANPDX010000631.1:0-5480 GCA_031431695.1 Dehalococcoidia bacterium | reverse complement strand
ATCATCACGTTTTGGAAGACGAAGACGCCGATCTTGGACTCATACGGCTTGCCCTCGAGGATATTGAGGATCGACTGAGGGTAAATGCCCGAGCCGTGCCGGAGGGGATACTCGTGCCCGTCCTTGGTCTTCTTGTCGAGGCGCTCGTTCTTGAGCGTGGCTGCCGCCGTGGCATCGGGGCTGGCCTGAGTCCACTTCCCGCCACCCCGGTTCGGGCTAATCATCCCGCCTGGCTTGTCGATGCTGCCGACGAGTGCGTTCAGGAGGGCGATGGCGCGGCCACCCTGCACACCGTTGCTGTGTTGCCCGGGGCCACTCCAAACGTCCACGAGCGCGGGCTTCGTGGTTGCCAGTTCTTTGGCGAGGCGCTCAATCGTCGCCGCTTTCACCGTGGTGATGCCCTCCGCCCACTGCGGGGTCTTGTCCTTCACGAAGGCGGCATACTGGTCGAATCCCACGCCCCATTTCTCGATGAAGTCCTTGTCGTAGAGATTGTCTCGGATGATCACATTTGCCATCGCGAGGGCGAGAGCACCGTCCGTGGCCGGGCGGATAGATACCCATTCCTGGGCCTTGGCCGCCGTGTCGGACATGTACGGGTCAACCACGACCATCTTGGCGCCGTTCTCTATGGCCCGTGTGATGATGCGCGGCAGGTGCACCCACTTGATCGCAGAGGTTGGGTTCCAGCCGAAGAGCATGATGTATTTCGACTCGATGAAGTCGGCGAGGGGTCGCTCGTCGCCCATAACGGATTTAAACGACGCCTTACGTGAGACGTCGCAGAGGTTGGAATGATTGGAGTAGTTCGGGGTTCCGTACAGGGCGCAGAAGTCCTGTTGTGGGTGGGTGAACGAGTGGTCCTCGCTGAACCAGAGGAGCTTGTGAGCCTCGTTCGCGTCGCGAAGGACTTTCATTTTCGCCGCGATTTCGTCGAGCGCCTGGTCCCAGGAGATCTCCTGCCACTTTGGGTCGGCGCCGATTGATTTGTCGGGGTTTGTTCGCTTGAGCGGAGTCTTCAGGCGATCCGGGTCGTAGAGCGCCATGACGCCAGCGTTGCCTTTGGGGCAGATTACCGCGCCCTCCTTGCAGCCGGCCTCGTCGGTGTACCCATCGAACCAGTCCGTTGAGATGTTGGTGTAGTTGTTCGGGTTCCAGTTGTTGGGCTCAATCTTGTCGACGATGCCGTCCACGACATGGACATTGATTCCGCATTGACCGCCACACATGTTGCAGCAGGACGGAATCCACGTCCCTGCCTCGCGACCCCACTTGTCGACGCCAGCAGCGTTCGCTTTGATGGCGTGTTCGCCCGAGCGGGTACCCACGCCTGACACTGCGGCGGCGGCCGCGACACCAACCGCCGCGCCCCCGCCGAGCTTGAACAGCCGTCTTCGGCCAATCTTCTTCTCATCAGGCTGAGACATGGGAGCCCTCCTCGGCGCGTTGTTCATCGTCATGCGGGAGTAACCATTCACCAATGCCGAACAGCAATAGGCCTATGCCGATGATGCCGACCGTGAAAAGGAACTCCATGGTGCTGGGGACGTAGTCAGTTGAAAGTCGGTCGGATTGGAATGCTTCCGACAGCCCTGAGAGTTGCTCATCGGCAAGGCCAGGGATGACGATATTCAGCCGGACGGCAAGGAAGCCAACTGCTATCAAACCGCACGCTGCAGCCACCGCCACAACGTTTTTTCTCGTTTGGGGAAAGACCAGGATGGCCAGCGGAACGAGTGTCCCGAGTCCGAGTTGCCAGATCCAGAAGACCCACCAGTAAGGTCCGCCGTAGATAAGCTTGAATGTGGCAATCTTGTCGGGCTCGTTCCCGTAAAAGCCGACAAGCGTCTCCGATACCTGGAGGAGCACGTCGACGATGAGCAGAACGAGCACCACTCCGCCAAGGGTGAGGATTGTGTCCCGGTTGGTGCGGAACCCGTCCTGGAACACCGCACTTACCAACACCATCAAGGCCCCGCCGCTGACGAGCGCGGAGAGCAGGAAGAGGATGGGGAACAGTCCCCCGTGCCAGGCGGTCCGGCCAGCATTGACGCCGAAAAGCGATCCCACTCCACCGACGAACAGCACAGCGAACGCGACGCCGACGATGCCGACGCCGCGCGTGAACTGGTGATCGCTGGCGAGCGTTGCAGGAGAGATATCGCGGCTGCCAAGAACCAGGATTCGATAGAACGCGCCCTTGGCGCCCGGTGACCGGGACCCGAGGACCAGGTCGTTTCGAAGCGCAAACCAGAACTGAACCAGCACGCTAATGAAATAGCCCGTGTACAGCCATATCATCCAGGCCATTGGCGATTGGAAGTTGGGGTACACGAACACGTGCCAGGCGCGGAACGTGTGGCCAAGGTCCGCAGAGATCGATAGGAGCGCCAGAACGAGCGTCACCAGCGCTGTGAATAACGCGAGCCGGGCGATCGAGTCGAACCGCTTAATCTTGAACACATAGGCCAGCGACGAGACGAGAAATGCCCCGGCACTTAGGCCGCTAAAGTAGATGTAAGCGGCGACCCACAGCCCCCACGGGACGATGCTCCCGTAGTTGGCGTTCTTGTCTCCGTTGACGAACCGGTCGACCCACGCCCATGACCCCGCCAGGACAAGCGCGACGCCGACTCCCCAGAATGCCGTTTTGAGCGCTTTAGTGGACACAGCCCCAACTCCTCATAGCAGGTAGTAGACGTTCGGTTCAGTCCCGAGTTCTTCCTTGAGCCGCACTGCTTGCCGCTGAGTCAGAAGAATCGAAACTTCGCTTTCCGGGTCATTAAAGTCACCGAAGTGGATGGCCTTCCCCGTACACGACTTCGCACAGGCGGGCCATCGACCAGCGGCTTTGTCGTACTTCCCGTTTTCGTCCTGCAGATGCAGGCAGAAGGTGCACTTGCGCACGTTGCCTTCGGGCGACTTGCCTTCTTCGCGCTTGCGGAACTGCTTGTACTCAGGCGACGGCACTGCCGCGTAGGCGGTCTTCTCTTCGAATGTGGGATAGTTCTCGCCAAAATCCGCGTAACGCGCCTGGTAAGGGCAAGCAACGATGCAATACCTGCAACCGATGCAGCGGTCGTAGTCAACGACCACAATGCCGTCTTGCTTCCGCTTGAAGGTGGCGCCGACAGGACAGACCGGGACGCATGGAGGCTGTTCACAGTGGAAGCACGGCTTCGTTAAGAAGAGCGGCCGGTCGTCTGGTCGTTCCCCGAATCCGTTCTCTAGGACCACCGTGTATGAGACTCCGGGCGGGGTCTTGTTCTCTTGCTTGCAGGCGACGACGCAGGCATCGCAGCCCACACACCGCCGCGTGTCGATGACCATGCCGTAGCGGAACTTGCCCTTCGAGGCTGCGGTATCGGCCGCCATCGCCGTGGCGAGCGTTGTCATGGCTCCGCCACCCGCGAGCGCCATCCCGAGCGAAACCGCTCCGAGCTTCATTAGGCGCGAGACCACGTCTCTGCGTGTCACTTCGGACAGCTCCAAGGCGCTGCCAACATCCGCGACGGCAACTTTTTCCCGGGCTTCTTGCCGAGGGTCAGCCATGCATCGAGCCTCCTGAAACGGCCCGGGTCCGGCTTCTGGCTACATGGACTGACCAGCCTGAGCCTGTTCGAGTTGAGTCTCGGCGTGGGCCTTACCACGGAATGCGGCCATTCGGGCCGATTTCGTTGCTCAAACGGCCATGATTGTGACGTTCGGCACGAACGATGCGGGATGACGCATGCGCACGGGGCCAGTTCTGCCAACGCCCCAGGAAGCAGCGACCCTTGCGGTTCGGATCACGTCTACAACTCCTCGGAGAGTAAGGCCGCTGTGGCAAACGCATGTTGTCTTGGCAGCTGGCAGTCCGTCCGAGTACCGGTCATCGAATTCGAACGGACGGAGACACTTCCGAAAACGTTGCCTGACTCCAGTGTCCACCCACCAACAGGTAGGCAACAACCCATCAGCGTGAGCACGGACAGCTTACGCGCCGCATTGAGCCGTGGTTGTTCGGGCCGCGTCCTCTGGCCCAGCACAAGCCTGGCAGATCGAGCCGCGTTCGACCTGCAACTCCCGGCCGTCGGAGACCTCTTCACCGCAATCGACGCACTCTACGCGCCGGACGGGTGGCCCCGGTTGCTCGTACAGGCCGAGCGACCACTCGATTGGACTGATCGTAAACAGTTCTTCCGCCGGCAAGTCCAGGTATGCGCGCATTTGCGAGGTATACCGATCGACGTCCGGGTAGCATCCTCGAGCGATGTCCCGCAGTCCGCTCTTTGTCGCGACGCGGATGGCTCGTCCGGTTTCCGCATCGAGGAATCGTCCCGCTAGCTTCCCGTAGTCCAGGAACTTCATCGTTCGTTTCCCCGGTCTGCACCCGGTGATTGCCTGAATTGCGTCAGCCCCGCACCGATCAGTCTCGGACACAACAAAAAGCCTCTTTCGACGGTCAGGAAGCGCAAGCTCCAGCGCTCGCCCCGCCGTTACGGCGAGTCTCGCACCCAGGACCATTCCCGGGCATGCGTGGCCGCCGTGGAATGCCAGGGCGGTCCGGAGCGTCCGATCCAGGGCGCGATCCCGTGGAACCAGTGCTTCCAAAGTCAGAGCGAGCCTCAACGCCGCATCGTCAATTTCCGAAAGACCCCACCGAGCGATCACGTTCTCCTCGGCAGCGGGCGGCAACTCGGCCGAAAGAATGGTTGGGTAAGGTTCCGGCTCGTGTGTTTCGAGGAGGACTACATCGATGTCGACCGGGATCTGCTGGAGCAAGTCACTCGCCGTTCCCGCGCCGGCGTCCAGCGTCACTTGCAGCCGGTCGGTGGCCCGGACGACCATCATCGCGGGAGCGCGTTGCCATACCCTATCTGAACTCTTGTTCGGCAGATCGAGCAGATGGTGAGTTCGCTTCAGGTAGGCGACACGTAATCCAGTCTGCCCGAGCGAAGAGACAAGTCGCTCACACATCGACGTCTTGCCAGACCGCGACGGCCCCCGGACGCAGATGATCTGTGGGCCCATGGGCCTGCCAGCCTGCCTGATTAGACTTGCTGCACTGGCCGGACGGCCTGCTGCTCGAGCGGATTGAGTCAACGAACTTCCCCCGAGGTGATGCCGCGATATTCACTTTCCGGGACGGAGTAATCGATGGCCTAGTGGCCGCTTTTGTGCGGCCGGTGGTCGCAGAAACCGTCGCGTAACCAGTTCCGCGCACCCACACCATCGCCAATTCAGGAGTGGCCCGACCAAAGGACCGAAATGAGGAATCGCGCCACCAAGAACAGTCCCTTGTACGTGAACGAGTCCCGTCGTCGGCTTTTCGCGACGTTATGGCAACTCTAGATTGATGGTTGCCGAGCAGGGATTCGAACCCCGACCAAAGGCTCCAAAGACCCGTGTGCTACCGTTACACCACTCGGCAGTGGTAGAGGCTAGGGGATAGGCGTTAGAGGTTAGCGTAGGATGCGGTGACTCACCCGTCGAGGTTG
>JANPDX010000630.1:0-6105 GCA_031431695.1 Dehalococcoidia bacterium | reverse complement strand
AACGATCATCAACTGACGCAGGTATTGCTGAACCTGGTGACGAATGCCGAGCACGCCCTCGAAGGGCAGCCGCACAAGCGCATCGCCATCCGCGCGGCCGACATGGGAGCCACGACTGAAATTGTGGTCTCGGATTCCGGGAAGGGCATGGACGAAGCGACCAGGCTGCGGGTGTTCGAACCGTTCTTCACCACGAAGCCGGGCCTCGGCACCGGCCTTGGCCTTCCGCTTTCGTACTCCATTGTCCTGGCCCACGAAGGCGAGATTCGGCTGGTCTCGGCGCCGGGGCAGGGCGCCAGCTTCACGATTAGCCTCCCGGCGGCGGCTGGCAACGCATCGGCGCCCGGTGCTCTCGATACCGCTAGCGTACCTGCCGCGAAGGCGCGAGTACTCGTCGTTGATGACGAACCGAGCCTACGTAAGGTCTGCCAGCGGCTCATCGCGAGCATGGGGCACGAATGTCTGACCGCGGACAGCAGCGCGAGCGCCATCCAACTGGCGAGGGAACACGATTTCGATGTGGTGCTCTGCGACTACCGGCTTGCGGGCGAGACAGCGGACCTCGTGATCGCGGGCTTCCAAACGGTCGCGCCTCACCTTGTTGCTCGTACAGTCATCGCGACGGGAGCGACGACGGACCCCGGCGTGCAGTCTCTGGTGGAGCGCCATGGCCTGCAATTGATTGCCAAGCCGTACGGCGCCGCGGAGCTTGCGGCGATTATCCAAAAGGGGCCGTAGTGTCGAAGGAGGGAGCCGCGCGGCCGCCGCCGCCCTCGCCCCCGACCCCTCTCTCGACTCCTGCGTCGCGGGCGAGGGGAGCAAGGCGGCGGGACTGATGAGACCGCCTTTCCGAATCGTCGGGCTCCGCGCTCAGGCCGGCATTTCCGGCTGGCAGGCGCGGCAAAAGCTGGTGATTCTCTGGTTGGCGGTGATTTCGCTGATCGTCGCGCCACATCGCGGACATGGCTTGCCGCCAAGGCGGTGTACGCGCATGAAATCGCGGCGTTCCTCGTAGTCCAACGCGCCATCCTTCACCATCGCGCCGCGCACCAGCGGGGTCGCCCATTCCATCACTGCGTGGGCCGCCCGGTAGACCGCCCGCAACTCGGCCTCGGAAAGCTTTGTGCGCGCGATGTAGGGATTGATGCGCGCTTCCCAGAGGATTTCGTCGCTGTACGCGTTGCCAATCCCCTGCACGAACTCGGCGTTGGTGATGACGCTTTTTATCTGGCCCCGGTACTTCTTCGTGCGGGCCACCCAGTCATCTTCTGTCAGTGCCGGATCCAGCAGGTCAGGCCCGTTGGCCGTCCAGTTTGGGATCTGATCCATCTGTCCGGCCCCGACGAGGTAGACCTTGCCCATCACCCGGTCATCGGAATAACGCATCGATTGGCCCCCCTCGATGCCAAGGACGAGGCACGTTTTCGCGCGCATCTTCGTCTTCGGCACGACGTACTGGAACCGCCCGGTGAGCATGGGGTTGATCGCCAGCACACGGTTGGATTCGAGGTCGAACAGGATGAACTTCCCATGCCTTCGCACGGTAGTGAAGGTGTCCCCCGGCAGAGTCTCGCGAATCTCCTGGGCGGGCGTGCGAAAGACGAACGGGATGCGCGCTTCGGCCGATTCGATCCGCCTTCCGGCGAGGTGCTCGTTGAAGTAGCCCTTGATTGCTTCGAGTTCGGGGATTTCCGGCATGGGCGAAAGGGTAGCCGATTGACGAGCAGGTTGGTTACTTCGGGAGATTCTCGGCGTGCAACCCAAAAAGCGGCGGCGGCTCGATCCCCATTTGCCGGAGGTACTCGCAGAGTTGGCTGCGGTGGTGTGTTTCGTGTTCGATCAGGCCCGCGATAACGCGCCGCCAGGCCGGAAAAGGCTCACCCGCCGAACTCGGGATGGTCCGCTCGAGGTCGGCATCGACAAGGCCGGCGACGGTCTTTTTGCCTGTCCGAAGGGCGAGAGCACGGAGGTTCGAGGCAGTCGTCCCGGCCTTCACCGCGTGGCCCTTGTAGTGAAGCTCGGCAGTCAGGATTCCGCCAACGTTCATGAGCCGTGCGTTTGCGATGTGGTAGACAAGTTCGGCGGTGGTGAACTCGCCGGGAGCGGGCCGCCATCCGAGATGCTCGTCGCGCAGGCGCTCAACGGCCTCGTAGGTGCGCCCCTGCACGGAGCCGACGTAGGTGATTAAGTCGTCTTTTCCAATCACTCGATGATCGTAGCTGGTTGGGGTGCGGTCCGTTCGTGGTTCTTTTCCAGGCCGCCGGAGGCATGCCAACGTACTTCCGCTTAACCTTGTTCCAATCTCGCGGCTTCGCGAGGGCGTACCCCTCACGCAACCTCAGCCTGGAGCGTCCAAACATGACCATCGCCTCTCTTCGCGGCCGATTCGCCGTCGCACTTGCTTTCGCAATCGCGCTGACGGTGTTCGTCGCCGTCTCCCCGGGCAAACCCGCCCAGGCCGCCAACGCGAGCGTGTCTATCGCGGGCTTCGCCTTCACTCCCGCCAGCGTGACCGTGAACGCCGGAGACACGGTGACCTGGACCAACAACCAGGGATCGACACCGCACACGGTGACTTCGGATGCGGCGGGAGTCATGGACTCCGGTTCCATGAGCGGAGGAAGTACATTTCAAAAGACGTTCAGCGCGGCGGGCAGCTTCACCTACCACTGCCAAATCCATCCCTCGATGACCGGCGTGGTTGTGGTTGCGGGCGGCGCGGCAACAGCGCCGGCGGCGACGAACACGGCGCCGGCGCCGGCCGCCACGGCCACCGCCGCCGCCGGTGCGCCGGCCACCACAACCACTGCCCCGGCCCCCGCTTCCACCGCTGCGGCCGTTGCTACGGCCACGCCAACCACTGCCCCGGCTCGAACCGCTACATCGGGAACGCAGGCAAGTTCTCCCGTGGCCTCGCCTTCGAGCGCCGCGCTCGTGCCGGCCACCGGCAGTGAAGAACCCGCCGGAGACGATGAAGGCGGTTCCACCGGTCGAAATGTTGTCTTCGCGATCATCGTTGTAGTGGTGGTTGTGGGCGGCGCCGGGATGTACCTGTGGCGGCGAAGGGGAGCGACCGGGTAGGTCAGGCGGCTCGCTGCTGGTCCGGCGCCAGGCAGAGCCGGCGGCGGCCCGTCTCCTTCGCTTCGTAAAGGGCGTGGTCTGCCTGGTCGTAGGTCGCTTTGAGTGCTTCTTCGAGGGTGTCTCCACCGGCCCATGGGGCAAGGCCGCCGCTAAGGCTCACCGTCAGTTCGACACCAGGCCCGATGGTGATGGGCGTCAGTGGGAGCCGCTCGATGCAGCGCCGGGCGGCGACTTCCGCCTCTTCCCATGTGCCCCGGAAGGTAATCCCGAACTCTTCGCCGCCGATACGGCCGAGAGAGCCAGATTCGCCAAGGGTTGTTGCCAGCCGCTCTGCAACCTCGCGGAGTACGACATCGCCGCCGGGGTGGCCGTGCGTGTCGTTCACTTTCTTGAAGAAGTCGATATCGAGGACAGCTACGGCGGTGACTTCTCCATCGCTGGCAGAGTTCCACCACGACCGCCGGTTGAGTACTCCGGTGAGCGCGTCATGGTTGGCGAGGTATTCCGACTCGCGGGCAAGGCGCTCCAGTTCCTCGGCCTGTTCCATCAGGACGAACGAGTTGGACTGGAGGACTTCAACCATCTCTTCCATCTCCAGTTTGGCCTGTACCTGGAGGGTTATATCGCGCATGACTGATGCGCCACCCATGACGCTACCGGCCGCATCAAATACCGGGGCGATGGAGGCTGAAACGTCGACGATCGAGCCGTCCTTGCGCATCCGGCGTGTTTCGAGCGTTAGTACCCGGCCGTCTCTCACTGCCCTGCCGAGTTCGCGCGCTTCGGCCTTCATGCTGGGGCCGAAGAGGTCCAGCTTGTTCCCTATGGCTTCCGCCTCCGTGTATCCGAGGAGCACTTCCGCGCCCTTGTTCCAGGTGAGCGGAACGCCGTCGAGGCCAAAACTAATCATGGCATCGGCACTCGAACCAACGATTGTGGCAAGACGGGCCTGGGCTTCGGCGAACTTCTTCTTCTCGGTGATGTCGCGTACGACGGAGGCCATCCCGACGACGTTTCCGGCAGCGTCCTTCATCGGCGAGAGTGTCGCTGAAACGTCGATCAGCTTGCCGTTCTTGCGCTGGCGAATGGTGTCGAATCGGATAACCCGGTCTTCATTGATGGCGGAGCGAATTTCGTCGGCTTCGCCGGCCATATCCGGGGGCAGGAAGCTATGAGCGTCCATGCCGATGGCTTCTTCCTGAGTGTAGCCGAGGAGGAGTTCGGCGCCTCGGTTCCAGCTGTTCAGTTTGCCGTCCAGGTCCATGCTGTACATAGCGTCGCCGCTGGCGCCGACGATGGCGGCCAGCCGCGCCTGGGCGAGGTCCAGCTTCTTCTTTTCGGTGATATCACGCAGGACCGAGGCCATCGCCACGATTTCGCCATCCAGGTCCCGAAGCGGCGAAAGAGTCGCCGAGACCTCGACCAGGCTGCCGTCTTTGCGCGCCCGGACAGTATCGTAGCGGAGCGTTTCGCCGGATTTCATTGCCGCCCGGATGTCAACGGCCTCGGCGAGCCCGCCGGGCGGGAAGAGTGCCAACCCGCTCATTCCGACAGCTTCGCTTCGAGAATAGCCGAGCAGCTGTTCGGCCCCTGGATTCCAGGTCATCATGTTGCCGTCGACGTCGACGCTGAACATGGCATCGCCGCTGGCATCGACGATTGCTGCGAGGCGCGCCTGGGCGAGTTCAGACTTCTTCTTTTCGGTGATATCGCGCAGTACCGAGCCCAAACCGACAACCGCGCCAGCAGCGTCGCGCATCGGCGAGAGCGTGGCCGAGACGTCGATCCGGGTGCCGTCTTTCCGCAGGCGCACGGTATCGAATGCCAGGGTTCTTCCCTCGCTCATCGCCTCACGGGTCATTACGACTTCAGCTATCAATTCAGGGGGGCGGAGCTTGCCCAGGGTACCGATGATCTCTCCGGCGGTGTAACCGAAGAGCACCACGGCTCCGTGGTTCCATCTCACGATCTGGCCGGTTGCATCGGTACTGAGAATTGCGTCACTGCTGGCATCGACGATGGCCGCCAACCGGGCCTCGGCTGCCTGGGCGCGCTCTTCTACCGAAAGGTCGCGGGCTAGCCCGACATATCCCGTTAGCTCGCCGTCCTCGCCGTGCAACGCAGCGACCGCGAGGCGCACCGGGACACGACGCCCATCCTTGCGGATGTACGTCCATCTTTGCTCATCCGATTCGGAAAGTCGGGCACGGTAAATGAACGTTTCGAAGCCCGGCTCAACCGTCGTGCCGTATTCGTTCGATAGCACCGCGGCCCGCGCGAGAACCTCCTGCGCATCGTGAAAGATGCCGGTGTCCGCCTTTCCGATTAGTTCTTCGGCGGTGTAGCCAAGCAGGGCCTCGGCCGCGGGATTGAAGGTCGTGATCGTTCCGTCGAGGGTCGTTGCGATGATCGAATAGGCGCTCTCATCGACGATTGCGCGCTGGATCGCGCCAGTTTCGCGCAGTTTTCGGGTGGCGCGTTCGGCGGTCATTTCGGCGCGCCGACGGGCTCCCATCAATGCCCAGATCATTGCGGCGAGGGCCAGGGAGGAGATGCCACCAAAGGTGAGGACCGCGTTTTCGGTGCCGTGTCCCGCCGAGGCGAATGTATCCGACCTCGCGAATCCGATGGTGAACAGCTCGCCTTTGATGACCAGGGCCTGAATGTCGTTTTGGTGGGCGCCGGGATTGGCTGCGCCAAGTTCAGCTGAACTATCGAAGACGATCTCGGAGACGTTTGCCTCGGGCCCTTTATAGATGTGGACATCCAGTTCCGTGGAGCCGAGCCCGAAGACGCCTGCGAAAAACTCCTCGGTCACAAACGGCGCGTAAACCCAGCCTTCCAGGGCGGCGCGGCGTTCATCCACCGTGGATGCCGGCATGCCGTTTTTGTAAATAGGCCGGTACATGAGGAAGCCGGGCCGCTTTTGGCCGTCCTGGACCAGTGTGATGGAGCCGCTGAACGCCGTGGTTCCCTGGTCGCGCGATCGCTCGGCGGCGAACTTGCGCACCGGTTCGGAAGCGA
>JANPDX010000629.1:0-6450 GCA_031431695.1 Dehalococcoidia bacterium | reverse complement strand
CATCCAGTACTGGCGGTCGTTCGAACAGCTGGAGGCGTATTCGCGGAACAAGGACGCAACCCACTTCCCCAACTGGGTGCGGTTTAACAAGCAGATTGGCTCAAGTGGCGACATCGGGATCTGGCACGAAACGTACAAGGTTCGGGCGGGCGAGTACGAGTCGGTCTACAACAACATGCCCGCGTTCGGCCTCGGGAAGGCCGGGAAGCTGGTCCCGGCCTCTGGCTACCGTTCGACCGCGGCGGGCCGAATCACCGGCCAGGAGGCCCCCGAAGCCGTCACTCCCGAGGGTGACCTGGTCGAGGCTTGAATCGGCCGCTTAACCCTTTCGCGCGCCGGCAAGCGGGGCCGGTCCGAGGTTCAGTGTGCCTGCGATCGCGGCGAACGAGGACAGCGCGGTCACCATCTCATCGAGCGTGGCCGCGGAACGCTCGATGAGCACTCCATCGGCGAAGTCCGCTGAGCTGAGGTAAATTCCGGTCGGCAGGGTGAGCGCCCCGAACCAACTGAGGATATCGCGCAGGTGGCTTTCGGCGCCGAGGAAATGATGCAGGGTGGCGCCCATCGCGACGATGCCGACCGGCTTGCCCCGCAGTGCTTCGGTAGGCAACAGGTCGAGGGCATTCTTGAGCGCCCCGGTCAGAGTGCCCCGGTAGACCGGCGTCGCGAGGATGACCGCCTCGGCCGAGGTGATCGCGTTCACGAGCCTTCCCGTGTCGTCGGTGAGTTGCTCAATCGGGCGCCCGTCGGCGAAACCGATCCTGAGCGCCCCGAGGTCGAGAAGCGACGCCTGGTGTCCGGCAGCCTCTGCCCGCGAGAGTGCGCCAGAGATGGCGGAGGAGAGGCGTCCGGGCGGTGTGACGCTCCCGAGCAGGGCGGTGATGGTTGTCACGATGATGTCCTCCGGCGCAGGTGCGATGGAAGCGTAGTCGGGACGAGGTACTGCTTCCACTTTTCGCACGAATGTTCTAAGCTCTTCCGCGTGCCAAAACCACTGAGTCCCGTCGTTGAGCCCCCATCGCAAGCGATGACTGAAGCCGCCCGCGTGCTACGCGATGTGTTCGGCTACGGCGAGTTCCGGCCGGGCCAGGCCGAAGTCATTGCTTCGGTGCTAAGCCGGCGCGATACGCTGGCCGTGATGCCCACGGGCGGCGGAAAGAGCGCCTGTTACCAGGTCCCCGCACTGATGATGCCGACCGGTCTGACGCTGGTAGTTTCGCCGTTGCTGGCGCTGATGAAGGACCAGGTCGATTCGATGCGGGCGATGGGCGTCGCGGCGGCGGCAATCAACTCCACGGTCCCTGTCGATGAGCAGCGCCAGATCCTCGCCGACGCGACTGACGGTGCGCTCCGGCTGCTCTATGTCGCACCGGAACGATTCGGAGCAGCGGGTTTCATGGCCGCGCTACGTGGCTTGCCGGTTTCGTTGCTCGCGGTGGATGAAGCGCACTGCATTTCCCAGTGGGGCCACGACTTCCGGCCCGCGTACCGCGATCTCGGGCAGGTCCGGGACCGCATCGGTTCTCCGCCCGTCGTGGCGTTAACCGCCACGGCCGACCCCCGCGTTCGAGACGACATCGTGCTACGGCTTGGACTCCAGGACCCGACCATTCATGTTGCCGGCTTCGACCGTCCGAACCTGCACTTCGCGGTCACCAGGGTCGCCAACCTCAAGGAAAAGTTTGAAGGCATAGCCGGCCAGTTGCGCGCACTCAAGGACGAATCGGCAATCGTCTACTGCGGGACGAGGAAGCGCGTCGAAGAAATAACCGACTCACTCCAGCGGGCCGGGATCAAGTGCGCGCGCTACCACGCGGGGATGCCAGACGACGACCGCAAACGCATCCAGGATGCCTTCGCGCGCGATACCCTTCGGGTCATTGTGGCGACGAATGCCTTCGGCATGGGCATCGACAAGCCGGACGTGCGCGCGGTCATTCACCACGACATGCCCGATTCGCTGGAGTCGTACTACCAGGAGGCGGGACGCGCGGGCCGCGACGGCGACCCGGCGACGGTTACGCTTTACTACGGGACGCGAGATCGCGGTCTGCGCGAGTTCTTCATCGAAATGTCGCACCCGGAAGCCTCACGCGTCGTGGAGGTCTACCAAAAGCTGGTCTCCTTCGAAGGCAACCGGGTCCATGTCCGAGAACTGATGCGGGGCGAGGACGAACCGGGGATCAACGCCGCCATCCAATCCCTCGTCGAATCCGGGCTGGCCGCAAAGTCCGGCTATTCGGTGTGGGCGACGCGATTCGATGGCGAGGCGGACATCGATACGGCAGGCCTCGACGCGCATCGCGAGCATTCGTTCCAGAAGCTCGATTCCATGGAGAACTACGCGCGATCGCGGACGTGCCTTCGCTCCCGCATCCTTGATTACTTCGGTGATGGCATACACGAGCCAGCCTGCGGCAACTGCGCCCCTTGCCTGGCCGGGACTGAAGCGCACGCCGAAGAGCATGGCGCCGAGGAAGAGACGCTCTTCCATGACCTGCGAGCGACGCGAAAGGCCCTGGCCGACCGCGACGGGGTGCCGCCATTCGTTGTCTTTAGCGACGCGACCCTCCGCGATATGGCGGGGAAACGGCCGCGCAACCGCATGGAGATGCTCGGCGTAAGCGGTGTTGGCCAGGTGAAGTTCGAACGTTACGGGGAGGCGTTCCTCTCGGTGCTGCGTGGCGTGATTGCGCCGCCGGCCCCGGAAAGGAAACGCCTCTATGCCCGCGAGACCCACGCAGCCGATGGGACCAAGCTCTCGCCGTCGCTTCGAGAGACGCTGTCGCTCTACCAGGACGGAATACGGGACGTGCGCACGATGGCGCGGGCAAGAGCCTTGTCTCCCTCAACGATTGCAAACCACCTCGGGCAACTGTTGCTGAACAACGCCATACCCGACCTCGAAGGGCTGGTGGCGCCAGAAACCGTTGAACTGGTGACGCAGGCGACGGGCGGGAGGCGGATCGACGGGTTGGGACCCATCAAAGAACAACTCGGGGACCGGGTGAGTTACGAGGACCTGCACATGATCCGGGCCTGGCTGGCGAGGCGTTAGCTGCGCTGCTCGTCGAGCGCGCTGAAGAGGTCGGCGACTGTCAGTTCAAAGCCCGGCATGCAGACAGCCGTCAATTTGCTAACGGGTACGCCATCCTGGCGGGCTTCGAAGAGTTCCGCGGACCGGGAAACAGGGTCGATGAGCCAACACGCTTCCACACCAGACCGGCGAAACACGCGGCACTTCTCGCGTTGCTCTTCCAGTGTTTGGGATCGTGAACGGATCTCGACGGCGACCGAAGGCAGCTTGTCATCGGCAACATGGTTGCCCGGCGCCCAGTAGGACACGTCGGGCAAGCGATAGCTTGGCAGGTCACCAAGGGCGGCACGAGCGTCGGCCCCAACCGCACCACCATGGGCTCGGCGGTATTCGCGCAAAACGGATCCCAACTCAATTACGAGGAGGCCGTGTTCGGAAGTCGGCATCGGCTTCTGCACCACCAATCCGTCGATGTATTCGAGGTATGGCTTCTCTTCCGGCAGGGCAAGGAACTGCTCAGGGGTCATGCGGACGCCGTGATACCTCGATTGCCAGCGCGGCCGGGTAGGTATCTTGGGGCGGGCGGAACCTGGTTGCCGGATTGCCATGTGCTGATTATAGCAGTCAGCGGGCGGGCCCAATCGGGCGCCATCGCTCAGACCAAGTATTTCGGGAAGCCTTTCGAGCGAGGGTCCTCTGATTGGGGATGGCGGGAGCGTCGGCGACCGAGTATTGACCCGCATTACTGCGGGTCCTCTGATCGATGCGGGTCATGCAAGGCCGAACAGGGCATCGAGGCCGACCACCAGCTTCTCGACGTTCATGACTTCACGGACGGCCATGATGACGCCGGGCATGAAACTATCGCGACCGGTGGTGTCGTGACGGATAGTCAGAGTTTGGCCGAGCCCTCCGAGGATCACTTCCTGGTGGGCGACGAGGCCGGGCAGCCGGACGGAGTGCAGCGCGACACCCCCGAATGCGGCGCCGCGGGCGCCTGGAAGAGGTTCCGTTTCGGAGTCAGAATGGCGGAAGTCCGTATCCCGGGCGGCTCGCATGAGTTCCGCGGTGGCCTTCGCCGTGCCGCTTGGCGAGTCGACCTTCTTTTCGTGGTGGAGCTCGATGATTTCGGCGTACTCGAAAAACCTGGCGGCCTGCTTCGCGAAGTGCATCATGAGGACCGCGCCAATAGCGAAGTTCGCGGCCAGCACCACACCGACCTTTCGCGCGACGGTTTCCGCTTCCAACCAGGAGACAAACTCGGCGTTCAGGCCAGTCGTGCCGATCACCATGCGCACCCCGCCGGCAAGGCAGGCGTCAGCCAACCGGGGAGTCCAGGCGGCGTTCGTGAAGTCGATGACGAGGTCCGGCTTGAGTTGGTCACAGGCGGCGCGGGCGTCGTTGAACAGGGGCATCCCATCGAGGACGCCCGGTTCGGCGAGGCCATCGACGTAGCCGACGGGCGACATGCCGGGTTCGGCCAACACAGCGGCGGCCACCTGGCGGCCCATTCTTCCGGAGCCGGAAACGAGGACGCGAAGATCAGTCATGGCAACGATTGTACGCCCGCGTGGGAACTAGCCGATGGTAACCGTACCGGCGCCGCCATCCACGGTGACCATGGCGCCCTCGGGAATGAGGCGCGTGGCTTCACGGGTACCTACAACGGCCGGGATGCCGTACTCGCGAGCTTCGATGGCGGCGTGGGAGAGCACGCCGCCCGCGTCGGTGACAATCGCGGCGACGACGGCGAAGTAGGGTGTCCAGGGCGGAGAGGTGGACGGGCAAACGAGGATATCACCTTCGACCAGGTCCTCTGCTTCATCGAGGCCGCGAACAATTCTTGCGCGCCCGCGAGCGATCCCCCGGCTCGCGGCGATACCGGAGACGACCGTGGCAGTCGCCTTCGGCAGAGCAACAGCACCGAACATCCGCCGCATGATGGGGCTCATGGCGCCGAGCATCTCAATCGGGATGGGCAATCCAAGGGTTAGCGGTGGTGTGAGGAGCAGATTTCGTTGCCACTCGGCCTTGCGAGTTGCGACGAGCGCCGGGATATCGAGTTCGCCAGATGCCGCCGCCTCCAGTTCGCTCAGGCGAAGGAAGAATACGTCGTTGGGATTCGCGGCGAGGTTGCCCGCAACGAGCTTCTTGCCCAATTCGATAAGGCTCCGGCGGACGCCCCCGAACAACTTGAGCTGCCAGCGGGCGCGATGTTCGATCACCGGGACGTAGTCGCGGCTCAGGGCGAGCGCCGCCTCGAATTCGGCCATGTCTTCGGGCGAAAGTCTCGCGCGGACGTCGGCGATGGCTGCGGCGGCGGCATCGTGCCTGTCGCGCGATTCGGCCGCAACCGTCGAACCGACAAGGCGCATCAGCGGGATTGGATCCTCGTTCCATGCCGGCCGATGCATCTCGCTCCAAAGCGCGAGTTCGTCTTCATGTTCCTGAAGGAATGCGCGCAGCGACCTCGCCCATGGCTCCCGGCTGTTCGCCATGGCGGCCGCGAAATCCCCACCACGGAGCGCGGCCTCCACGCCCGCCGTTTGGCGAGCCATTTCAGCAAGCTGCTGAACCTCGTCACCGAGAGATCGGGTCTGGGAGCCGGACCCATGGAGGATTGTGGCTGAAACCAGGTCTCCTTCGGCGCCAAGGCGCACGTCCAGAAAGTTCGCGAGGCGTTCGGCGTCCGGGCCGAGCTGCATGGCCGAAACGACTGTGTTGGCCAGGGCGACCCAGGTGGCGGGAAGCGTTTCGCGGATGAAGGCGACAGTTTGCCGGGCGTCCATCGCGGAGTAGTCAGCATTTCGAAATCGCTCATATACTCCGCGCGTTTCGGGAAGGAATCCGGTTTCCCAGTTGAGAAGCGCCTGTCCCGGCGGCAATTCCGGCATCGGGACGGGGGGAGCCATGGAGCGAGGCGAACTATAGGCGTACCCGTTGACGCTGGTGGAATCCATGTCCATCGGCGTCGCCCGGATGAATTCGCCGTTCAAGTCCGCGGAGAGCGGCGGCAGTGCGCGCGGGCTGTGAATCAGATCCATGATCCAGAGCCGGCCCGCGTCGGCCGCATTCTCCAGCGTAAATTCGTCCGATGGCATGGCAATCCTCCTTGGAGGCGCGGATTCTCACACGCCGGGCGCGAAGTCACAATTTCGGTGGCTCAGTGCACGTCGCCTTGACGGCGCACCCCGGAAGTTAGACAGTCCATTTCGACAATGGTTTCCGGAGAGGGCTCCGGGGTAAGCCGGTGAAAATCCGGCGCTGTGCCGCAACTGTAGAGGTTCGCAAGAGCCAAGCCAGAAAACCCGCCCTCGTCCGCTACCGATGATCCTTCGCGCGAAAGGGGTCGGGGATGGTTTGTATTACTTGAGCACCCGCTAAGAACTGGCGGGGCCGCTGTTTCCCGTCGA
>JANPDX010000628.1:0-1897 GCA_031431695.1 Dehalococcoidia bacterium | reverse complement strand
CAGAGTATTGTCGCCGGCGAATTCCTGGGGATACTTCTTTTGCAGCCACTCGGCAACGCGGTCTGCCTCGGCGGAACGATTGAGCATGTTGAAGAGCAGCGGCCGTTTTCCCGCCTCCTTCAACTGGTCGCGGTACTCGCGCCAGCGCTCCACCCCGGCGACGAGGAACCCCGCGTAACGCGTCGGCGCGTCGTCGGACGGCTGTTCGGCGAAGTCCGCGACGCCCTTGAGCGGCCGTTTGACTATGCCATCGTCGATCGCCTGGCGAAGTGGGTAGTCGTACGCCGTCCACGGGAAGATCACGCCGTTGGTGAAGCGCGGCGTTGCCGAGAAATCGAGCTGCATCCCAACCGGCGCGCTTTCGTTTAATCGCCCGATGACCTTCATCCATTCGCTGGACGGGTCGTGGGTATGGTGCGCCTCGTCATTCACAACCAGCACCGGACCGCCGCGCTTCGCGACCCGGCCGGCAAAATCGTCGCTCGTCGTTGAGTTCGCCTTCGGGTCGGCCCCGAGCACTCCCGCCAGCGGATCGGGCATGGAATCGGCCCTCGGTGCGCGTTGATGGAGCTGCTGAATGTTTGTGAGATACAACGCCCCGGCGCTGTGCGCCCGTTCCCCGTCGCCGCGCACGTAACATTCGAAGTCCCAGTGGATTTGCAGGCTGGGCGGAATGATTGGGTCGCGCCGGAACACGCCGCCGTTGCGGAAGTCCTTCATCAACCGTTCAAGCACGATTACGTTCGGGGCGATCAGGAAGAACGTCGACGCGTAGGGATCGGTCTGTTCCAGGACGGCGTTGAAGTACTGCCAGGCGATGGCCAGGGCCATGACTTTGGTCTTGCCGCTGCCGGTCGCCATCTTCACCGCGAATCGCGGGAACGCCTCGCTCCCCCGGATCTCGGGGTGATTGCCGGCCTGCACATAGAGTTGGAACATCTGGCGCTGGTTGCTGACATGCGCTATTTCGTAGAGGTAAACCAGCGTCTCGATGGCCTCGCGCTGCGAGGCGTGGTACTCAAACCGCCCATGGCCCGATAGCCGATGGTCGGTGTGGAACCAGTGATGCAGCAGGGTACGCGTCGTCGCCGTAACGCCGGGATAGTCGCCCGACGCTCGCCATTGGCGGACGGCCGCGCGTATGGCGGGGACGCAGAGCCCCGAATCCAGGTTTCCGGCGAAATCGATCAACTTCTGAGAGGCCGGCGCGGCCTTCTTCCCTTTCGGCATCTAGACCGTCACCTCGACCACCTTCGTGGTGTCGTTGCCAAGGATGTCGATCGCTTTGATCATCACCCGGTAGTTCCCCGGCGCCGGGTACTCGTAGCTCGCAGACAACTGGATCCTGGGGTCCTTCCGCGTCCGGTAGCTCTGCCACTGGTTGTGGAACGCATCGCCCCGGTAGTCCCAGTCCACCGCCCAGTAGTCGAGCATCTGGCTCCAGTGAGTAATGTGCCCGCGCACGTCCTCCGGAATGTCATCCTGCCGGACCATGAAATCCGTCAGTGCAAGCGTAACTTTGCCCTCACCCCCGGCCCCTCCGACGCCGCGACTCCCAGCGTCGCGGGAGAGGGGAGCTTGAGTTATCGCCACGCCGATCGCGCCGAGTTCGAAAAACTGAATATCGCCCTGCTCAACCGCCTTTTTCTCGAGCACCTCGCGCGGGATGACCTGGAAGCTGAAGTCCAGCCCGGCGCGTTGCGCCTCCTGCTTCACTCGCTCGTTCACGTCGAAAGCAAAATCCCAGCCGAGCACGTCGACGCGATTGCCATTCGGGTCCAGTTGGCGCAGGTCGTTCGCGATCGAGGTCACGTCGCCGCTGCTGACAGGCGAGTCGACCGCGCCGACGTGTACCCAGCAGTTCGCCTTGCGGCCATGTATCCAGGCCGTGCCGGAG
>JANPDX010000627.1:0-4758 GCA_031431695.1 Dehalococcoidia bacterium | reverse complement strand
AACGTCCCCGAGAGCCCCGTCGGCCCGTTTGTGCTCGCCGAGGCCAAAGTCGGCAGCCGGTCCGGAGCGCGCCCGCGGGGCCTCTTAGTTGCCGGCTTCGCAAGCACCGGGGAAGGCGTTGCGGCCCTCGCCGGCCGCTGGGGATACCCGCTCCGGCAAGCGAACGTGAAGCTCGTCAAGCGTTACGACCGCGTTTACGGAACGGTTGAATTCGATGGGAAAACCGTTCTCGAAATCACCATGCTCAATCCCGAGCCAATCGCGGGGAACGACATCCAGTACCTGGCGAACCTCAACGTTGCGCGGGTCTCGCGTGGTGGCGCCGAGATATCGCGCCTGGTGCAGTCAGACCCCGATTACGTCTTCCGCAGTGCCGACCGGGGCAAACCAGACCTTGGCGTCTTCGATGCGGAGGCGTTCGGTTTGTCCGGCGCGAAGCCCGTGTACGCGATCTCAGCGTCGTACGCGGTCGCGGACATCACCATGCCCGAACTCCGCTACCTGGTGGACCCGGCCAAGTCGCCGCTAACCGCCGTCGAACGCCTGTAGGCCGTTCACTCGTCAACGATCTCCCTGGAAGGGCCTTTCACACGAAAGGCCCTCTTCCATACTCGTTAACCGAGGTACATCGACCCGCGGGTCCCTCCCTTGGGGTCCGTAATCACATTGACGACTGCGGTCCGCCCGGAACTCATCGCCCGTTCGAGCGTTGGCCGGATCTGCGAAGCCTCGGTGACTTTCGCGGAGAATGCACCGACCATTTCGCCCATCCGCTCGTAGTCGACCGGGAGCAGCGCCGCAATCGGCGGCGAATCGGGGGCGAACATCCGGTCCTGGATGGAATGGCCAGCGATGCCGCCATTGTTCGAGATCACGAACACAACGTTCGCGCCGACCCGAACTGCGGTTTCAACCTCCATCGCGGCCGCCCCGAATGCGTAGTCCCCCACGACCGCCATCGCTGGCCAGTCGGGCCGTGCGAGCTTCGCGCCCAGTGCATACGGCACACCGGTTCCCATGCACCCGGTTGTCCCGGAATTGAGCAAGGAACGCGGGTTGTAGCTCGGGAGCACGGCCCGCGCGACGCCCATCGTTAGCTCAGCGTCCACGCTCACATTGGCTTCGCGCGGCAGGACGTCACGAATATCGCGAAGGAGCCGGTAGTGATTGATCGGCGAACGGTCCGAATCCATCTGCTCGGCGATGGTTGCTTCGTTCTTGCGGGCGTCCGCCTGGAGCGACGAAACCCAGGCGGTGCCAGAGGCCGCGAGTTTTCGGCCCGTAAGAGCCGTGGCAACCGCCGCTGCTCCCGCGGCAGCGTCAGCGACCAGCCCGAATTCCAGGTCAGCGGCGCTGGTCATCTCTTCAGCGACGATATCGATCTGGGCCAGGCGGACATTGGCGCCAAAGCGGGGTGCGCGGCCGAATTGGAAGATCCAGTTGAACCTGCCGCCAACCATCAGCACGGCATCCGCTCCGGCCAGGGCCGCGGAACGCGCCGCATTCATGCACATCGCGTTGTCGTCAGCGATGACACCGCGCCCCATTGGCGAAGCAACGTATGGAATACCAAGACTGACCAGGCGCGTCAGCGCTTCGCCGGCATCGGCCCAGGCGGCGCCCTTGCCGACAAGGATCAGCGGCCGCTCCGCATTCGCGAGCATGCTGGCGATGCGCTCGACGGCATTCGGGTCCGGGTGCGGCGCCGAAACCTCCGGGGAAGTCGTCCGAAGAGCAACTGCCGAATCGTCGATTCGCCGGCGCACGAACTGTCCCGGAAAATCGAGATACACGCCGCCCGGCCTGCCCGCGACCGACTTCCCGAGTGCAAGGTGCACCAGTTCCGGGATGCGTTCTGTACTGTCGATCTGGGCGGTCCACTTGGAACCGGGCTTGGCAAACGCGACCTGGTCAGCCTCCTGGAAGCCACCGAGGCCGCGAGTTCGACCATCGACGGACCCGCCGAGAACCACGAGCGGCATGCCGCTTTCGGTCGCGACGTGCAGCCCGGTGACAGTGTTTATCATCCCCGGACCCGAACCCGCGACGACTACGCCAGGCTTCTTCTTGATGTATCCCCAGGCCGAGGCCGCGAAGCACGCCGATTCTTCGTGGCGGCAGTTCACTACCTGGATGCCTTCCTGCTGCATCCCGGCCATCACCTCGATCATAGGGCCTGCCACCACGCCAAATGCCGTATCGATTCCTGCCTGCTTCAGTTGCCGGGCCGCCAGCCGGCCACCGTTAATCTCAGCCATCTCGTGTTCCACCTGTGTCCTCAATGAACGTGGGCCTGAGGCTACGCATGTTGGGAGTCACTGTGAAGCGCGGTCGAAGTCACCGGAACCGTGCGCACCCTGCCAGGATCGCGCATCGCACCGCGAGGTGATCCGATGACCCTGCCGCTCGAAGGCCTCCGTATCCTCGACTTCACCCAGTACGAAGGCCGGCACAGAGGCCGTCCTGCGCGCCGAACTTGGTCTCAGTGGGAACGAAATCGCAGCCCTTCGCTCCGAAAAGGCGATCTAGCGAAGCATCGCGGATAGGGCTTCCGGGGCCCGCGCGGGCATCAGGCACATCATGTTCTCGCAGACATAGGCCAGTGCGTCATCACCCGTGGGCTCCCGGCCCTCGAACATCGGCAAACCGTCGGCGTCAGGCGTAGGGGCGATCGCCACCCAGGGGAGAAACCTGGCGGCCGCCGCCTGCTCGAGATGTATTCGTGCTTCCGGAGACCCCACGATCACCAATTCCCGGCTCGGCGACGCGAAGAACTCGATAGCCTGCAGGAGCGTCCCGAACCCCGTGACCGCCCGCAGCAGGTGGTCCGCGACCTGCGCGACCACTTCCTCCGTATAACGCTCCCAGTCGGCGCGGCTGTAATACCGGGCAAGCCAGAGTCCCAAAAGCGCGGCACTCCCGTTGCCCGAAGGCGTCGCCGAGTCGAAGAACGGCTTCTGGCGGAGCAAGAGTTGTTCCCCGTCTGAAGCCGTTTCAAAGAATCCACCGGCCCCGTCATCGTGGAACCGCGTGAGTACCTGCTGCCAGAGTTCGCGCGCCCAGTCGAGCAAGGCAACATCGCCGGTGACCTTGAACAACTCGACAAGCCCGAGGCCAACATAGGTGTAGTCCTCTAGCATCCCATCCACTTTGGCCGTACCGCCTTTCCAGCTGTGCATCAGGCGGCCATCAACCCAAACCGAAGCACGAAGGAACCCGGCGAGCTCCGCGGCCGCGACCTGGTAGCGGATTTCCCCAAGCACCCGCCCGGCTTCCGCGAATGCTGCCAGGGACAGGCCATTCCAGGACGTGAGGACCTTGTCATCAAGCCCCGGCCGCACCCGCAACGAGCGCGCCGCGAGGAGGTTCTCGCTCACAATCTCGATTCGGCGCAGCAAGTCTGCTTCGGAGAGATTGAAGCGCTGCACCAGTTCATCGAGGCTTGCCCGCGCGCTCAGGACGTTGCGCGCGGTCAGGTCAGGATGGTGCGGGTCACGGAAGTTTCCGTCGCGCGTGACTCCAAACCAAGCCAGCACGAGCTGAGCGTCCTCCCCCGCTATGGCGCGGATTTCGTCAGCCGTCCAGACATAGAACTTGCCTTCGATACCCTCGCTGTCCGCGTCCAGAGCGGCATGGAATCCTCCCGCGGGGTCCCGCATCTCATCGAGCAGGAAGTCCAGCGTCTCGCGGACGATCCTCGCGAACCCCTCGTCACCAGTGACTTGAAACGCGTTGAGGTAGACCCGCGCGAGTTGAACGTTGTCGTAGAGCATCTTCTCGAAGTGCGGGACCATCCATTCACCATCGACGCTATAGCGCGAGAATCCGCCGCTGAGTTGGTCATACATCCCACCCGTGGCCATTGCGCGAAGCGTGTGCAGGACCATCTCCAGTGCCGATTGTCCCAGTTCCGACTCCTTCTCCCGCGCATACACGCTCAGAAGGAACGCGAGGTTCGTGGGGCTCGGGAACTTGGGCGCCATGCCAAACCCTCCCCATTCCGCATCGAACACCTCCCCGAATGACTCGACCGCTCGATTCGTCGTCTCATGTGAAGGGTCGTCACCGGCTCCCGGGACGCGCTGAGTGGCCTTCAGAAGGTGTGCGGTTATCTTCTCCGCCGAGCCCATCACTTCCTCGCGGTCGGCGCTCCATTTCTCGCCCAGGAACTCGAGCAGACGCCCGAACCCCGGCCGTCCGTGTCCGTCATCAGGCGGGAAGTAGGTGCCCGCATAGAAGGGGCGGCCATCAGGAGCCATGAATACCGTCATGGGCCACCCGCCCGAACCCGAGAGCGCCTGCACCGCCGTCATGTACACACCGTCCACGTCGGGTCGTTCTTCCCGGTCGACTTTGACGTTGACGAAGTAGCGGTTCATGAGTTCGGCGGTCACCGGGCTCTCGAACGACTCGTGAGCCATCACATGGCACCAGTGACAGGCACTGTAGCCGACCGAAAGCAGGATGGGCTTGTCTTCGGCGCGGGCCTTCGCGAACGCCTCCTCGCCCCACGGATACCAATCGACCGGGTTATCAGCGTGCTGAAGCAGATAAGGGCTGGATTCGTGGGCGAGTCGATTTGGCATCGTTCGAGATTACAACAACCCGGCGCATGGATGGCTTCCGTTTCGCCCGTTGCAGGAATCGACAATCGCCAATCAACAATCCACAATCCGCCAATGCCTGCTGACCTCGTCATTCGCAACGCCCGAATTATCGATGGTTCTGGTTCCGTCGCCTTCGCCGCCGATATTGAGG
>JANPDX010000626.1:0-3464 GCA_031431695.1 Dehalococcoidia bacterium | reverse complement strand
CCGAGAAACTCAACGCGCTCTCATTCGAGCTCCAAACAGAGCTCAACGCCGCCCTCTGGGAGGCCGACAACGATACGAGCGTCCATGCGGTGATTCTGCGAGGAAACGGCCGCGCCTTCAGCGCAGGCTACGATCTGACGCCTCAAAGAGGCTCTGAGACGCCGCGACCCGGCCCGGAGGATGTCGTCCATCGCGGGCGGCGGGCCTTCGACGACGATGCATGGCAACTGGAACGCGCGCAGCGCTTGCGGATGGCGATCTTCGACATGCACAAGCCAGTCATCGCCCAGGTGCACGGCTACTGCCTTGCAGGCGGCACGGACATCGCTCTGCTTTGCGACATCATCATCGCGGCCGACGACGCGACCATCGGTTTCCCGCCCGCGAGGGCGATGGGCTCGTTGCCGAACCAGATGTGGGTCTATCACTGCGGCCCCCAGTGGGCGAAACGGCTGTTCCTCACCGGCGACACGGTCACAGGGGCCGAAGCCGCGCAAATTGGGCTCGTGCTGAAGTCCGTGCCGCAGAGCTACCTCGAACAAGAAGTTGAGTCCCTCGTCGATCGCATGGTCATGATCGATACCGAACTCCTTTCGGCGAACAAGCGCATCGTCAACGTTGCGTTAGAACTGATGGGAGCCCGGACGATGCAGCGATTCGGATCGGAAAACGACGCCCGTGCGCACCTGGCTCCAAGCGTGGCCGAGTTTCGGCGGATTTCTGGCGAGCAAGGATTGAAAGCGGCGCTACACTGGCGCGACGCGAAGTTCGGCGACGGCCGTGCCCGCGTGAACGGCCCAGAAATTCGCGACGAGAACGGCAGGCTCGTATGACCATCAAGGCGACATCCGTGCTCTCCATCCTGGCGATTTGGATCGCGAGCGTGGCGGCGGTGGCAGCCGAGTCCGACAGCTGGTGGCTGCTGATCTTTTCGCTGCTCGCGACTGGAGCGGTTGGCGCCTCCGCGTGGCGCCGGCTCGGGATTTCGAGGCTCATCGCCATCAGTGGGACGTGGGCGGGAGCAGCCCTCGCGGCGGGAACAACCGGTGACGCGGCGTGGGTGGGGATCTTCGCCTTCCTGACCACCGGGGCCGTGGTCTACAGCACGATGAAACGCGACGCCTGGATGCTCGGTGTGGGCGTCTCGGTGGCGTGGGTCGTCACTGGCGTCGCGGTTATCGCCCACGGAGGAGACGCAGCCTGGATGGGCGTCTTCGCGTTCCTCACCGCGGGGGCCGTCGCCAACAGCCGCAACGACATGGCGCGCGGGATTGCGGCCACGGTCTGGTGGGGGGCCGCCGGGGCACTGGTGCTCATCTTCGGGGCCGGCGCGGCATGGCTTTGCGTGCCAGCCTTCATCCTGACCTCGATGTCGCTTGGCTTCGGTGGGTTCTCGTTTCCTCGTGGGGTCGAATGGGATCTCTGGGATCGGGACGACGACAGCGAGCGTGTGAAAATCGTGCGCTAACATGGTGCGATGAGTGTCCAACTCGACGACGACGAACAAGAAGAAGCCGAAGGCCCGTTCAGAAACGATGCGCCCGGCCCAGATGAGCGCGACCGCGACCTGATGGATGGTTCGTGGGAGGCGGAGTACTACTCGGGTCGCAAAAAGACTCGGAACTGGAACGCCATCGGTGCGGGCGTCGCAATCCTCGTTCTCGCGGGGCTTATCGTGCCGATGGTCGTGGGGGCGATGGAGTGATGGCCGAACTCGAAGGGAAAGTCGTCGCCGTTGTGTGCCGGGGTAGCGAAGCTGACCGGGCTATCGCCCTCGCCCTGGCTGAGGCCGGCGCCGATATTGCGTTGGCCACTATCTCTCGTGTGCAGAACGAAGAGTTCGCCACCGCCTCGATCGCTAACGAAGTCTGGGCGCTTGGCCGCGAGCAATTCAACACGCTGATCGACGCGGCTGACCCGGTCGATGCTGCGTCGTTCTCCGAAGAAGTCTGTGACCGCCTGGGCCGCTGCGACGCGGTTGTCATCGCGCCGGGCCCAACACAGGCCGTTGATTTCGATGAACTCTCTCGCGATGAGTGGGATCCGATGGTTGTTGGCGGCTTGAGCGCGCCGCTGATCGCCGCCCAGGCGTTTTCGCGGGTCATCGAACGTGGTGGCGGCGGCGCCATATTCCTCGTGGATGACGCGGCCGACCATACAAACCTCGCCGGTTCAGTCCTCTCCGAAGCGCTGCGGACGCTCGGGGCTCATCTCGGTATCGCCTGGCGCGATCGAACGCTCCGGGCGCTGGTGGTCAGCCGCGAAGACGCGCCGGAACGCATCGTCGATGCACTTACGCGCTGAGTTGCCGCGGTTAGTTCGTCAACTTGCATTCGTCACATCTACCCTTTGGCCGCGTCTCCGTGCCCCGGGGAAATTCGCCGACGGCAACTTTGGGGGTTAGCAATAGTTTGAGCCCGCGTCCAGGTGGATTTGCCTCTTATTCCCATGGCCAACAATCAGGTAATTCAATATTGGTCTTAATTTTCTTTAGTTTAGTATTGACTTTCTTGGCACAGGGGCCGATTATAGCCATAGCAGACATGCAAACGCCCCAAAGAGGGGCAAAAAGGAAGAAACACCATGGACCTCAACACGCACTTGCTCATCAATCACCGGGACTACTTCATCGCAAGCCGGCTGGAATCCGCCGGACAGTACAAGTACGGCAGTGGTTCGCCAATCACCGCTATGATCGCGGCTACTGCCGCCGGGATTCGCCGCGGCGCCGCCGCCATCGAACGATGGGCACGCGGCTCCAGCGCCGAAGTCGTCGACTACCGCTTGCCGCGTATGAACTCGGCTCGCTAGGGAATTCGGAGGAAACCACGATGGCTCGCTTCGTCGGTGCATGCCCCAGCTGCGAAAGTGCAATGGATGTCCGTAGGCTGGAATGCCCGGACTGCGGCGTAGCCGTGGAGGGACGTTTCGATGGAGGGCCCCTCGCCCGCCTGAAGGCCGACCAACTTGCCTTCGTTGAGACGTTCCTCAGAGCTCGCGGTAAGATCAAGGACGTCGAGGAAGAACTGGGGATCTCATATCCCACGGTTGTCGGACGGCTGAATGACGTACTGGTCACCATGGGATTCGAAGCGGGCGAAGACCCACGTGAGTCCGAACGCCGCCAACGCGTACTGGACGAACTTTCGGCCGGCCGCCTCAGCGCCGCCGAAGCAGCAGAACAACTTCGATCCCTGGCGGCCCGTGATGGCTGAGAGAGACGATGACATAAAGGCGACGCTTGAAGAGGCTCGCAAGGCTCGCGAAGCGGGAGACCGCCTCCGCCGTGAAGCCAGGGCCGATGGTGACCGCCTCCGGCGGGAGGCCAGGGCAGAAGCCGAACGGCTCAGAGAAGACGCCCGGCGGGCACGAGACACGGCTCGCCAGGCTAGCCGCCACGGCCCCGGATTCGGGCCACCGCCAGGCGGACTTGGACGCCATCCCAGCCGCTTTCACGACGAAAC
>JANPDX010000625.1:0-10069 GCA_031431695.1 Dehalococcoidia bacterium | reverse complement strand
CCCAGTGAAATACCCGTTTCAATCGATGGTGCGACCGTCGTCCTGGTGGACGATGTGCTTTTCACGGGTCGAAGCATTCGGGCCGCGCTCGATGCCCTGCTCGACTTCGGACGCCCGGCACGAGTACGGCTGGCGGTCCTTATCGACCGGGGCCACCGTGAACTGCCTATCCGGCCGGACTTCGTAGGCAAGAACATCCCCACGGCACTCGTCCAGAAGGTGCAGGTCCACCTGCGCGAGGTCGACGGCGAAGACGCCGTGTACGTGTTCGGAGAGGAGGCCCCGGATGCTTGAGCTTCGTAACCCGGATGCTCCGGCCAGCGTGGTTGAGGCGCCGGTCTGGACGCGCAAGGACCTGCTCGACACTGACACAATGACGCGCGCCGAACTGCAACTCGTGATGGACACGGCCGAAGGCATGCGCGAAGTCCGCTCTCGCCCGATGAACAAGGTCGCCACCCTGCGCGGCGTGACGGTAATTACGCTTTTTTACGAACAGAGCACACGCACTCGAGCGAGCTTCGAAGTGGCGGCGAAGGCACTCGGCGCGGATGTCGTGAACCTGACGGCTTCGGGAAGCTCCGTGGAGAAGGGCGAAACCCTGATAGATACGGTGCGGACGCTCGAAGCCATCGGCGCGGACCTCGTGGTCATGCGGCACGGAAGGTCGGGCGCTCCTTACCTCGCGGCCCGCCATACCCGCGCCGGAATTATCAACGGGGGCGATGGCACGCACGCGCACCCGACGCAGGCGCTCCTGGATGCGTTCACCATGCGCCGCCATATAGGCGACCTTGATGGCAAGAAGGTGGTCATCGTCGGTGATGTGCTCCACAGTCGGGTTGCCCGGTCCAACCTCTGGACGCTGCTCGCATCAGGCGCCGACGTGACCCTCTGCGGCCCGGCCACGTTGTTGCCGAAGACACTGACCGAAACGGCCAGCGAACGCGGTAGCTGCCGGGTTACCACCAACCTTGAGGAAGCGCTCGACGGGGCAGACATTGTGATGGCGCTGCGCATGCAGAAAGAACGCCAGGACAAGGGCCTGATCCCTTCGCTTCGCGAGTATGTGACCCGCTACCAGGTGAACGCGCGAAGGCTCGCGCTGGCCAAACCGGGCGCGTTGGTCATGCACCCAGGCCCCATGAACGAAGGCATCGAAATCTCGCCGGAGGTCGCCCACGGGATGGCGTCAGTCATCGAAGAACAAGTTGCCAACGGCGTCGCGGTTCGGATGGCCGTCCTCTATCTCATGGCCACTGCGAGGCACGGATGAGCGACCGGCTGATCTTCCGGGGCGGTCGAGTGATTGACCCGGCGAACGGGTTCGATTCGGTCGGAGATGTCCTGATCGCGGAGGGCGCGATCCAGCGGGTCGGCGGGCGGATCGATGACCCCGGCGCGCGCATCATCGACGTGCGTGGCTGCATCGTCACGCCCGGCTTCATCGACCTGCATACGCACCTGCGCGAACCGGGCTACGAGCAGAAGGGCACCATCGCGACGGAAACGCTTGCGGCCCTGCGCGGGGGTTTCACGACGGTGTGTGCCATGCCGAACACGAGCCCGCCGCCGGACGCGGCCGACGTCCTCGCCGCCCTGCGGGAACGGATCCTGCGCGATGCGCATGTGCGGGTGCTGCCGATCGGCTGCATTACGCGGGGCCGGGCCGGGAAAGAACTGGCGGAGCTTGCCGAACTCGCGGCGGGCGGCTGCATCGCGCTTTCCGACGATGGCAGCCCCGTCGCGAATGCACGCTTGATGCGTAGCGCGATGGAATTCGCCGCCGCCATGGGCCTGCCGATTTCGGAACATTGCGATGAGCCGGAACTCAGCCACGGTGGTTCGATGCACGAAGGCCGCGTGAGCGAACGACTGGGGCTGGCGGGACAACCGGAAGCCGCGGAAACGTCGGCGATTGCGCGGAATATCGCACTCTGTGAGACGACGGGCGCGCGCCTGCACATCGCCCATGTGACGACCGCCCGGGGGCTGGAGCTTGTGGCTGACGCGAAGCGGCGCGGGCTGCCAATCACCTGCGAAGTGACGCCAAGCCATCTCTTCCTCACCGAAGAAGCGGTGTTCGGTGAGCGGCTGGAGCCCGCCTACGACACGAACGCAAAAATTAACCCGCCCCTGCGAACGGAGGCGGATCGGCGCGCACTGGTGGCAGGCGTGAACTCCGGAGTAGTCGATGCTATCGCCACGGATCACGCGCCACACGCCAGCGAGGACAAGCTGTGCGAATTCGATGACGCGGCGTTCGGGATTAGCTGCATCAAAACGGCGCTCGCCACTGTCACCACGCTCGTTGCACGGGGCGAACTGGACCTGCCGGCTGCCATCCGGGCGCTGACGATGGGACCGGCCAGTGTGTTCACGTTCGCCGAAGGCATCGGTACGCTTTCACCTGGAGCGGGCGACTTGACCGTTTTCGATCCGGCGCAGCGTTGGACGGTCGATCCAGGCAAGTTCGCCTCCAAGGGCCGAAACACACCGCTTGCCGGACACGAACTTACCGGGATTGTCCGGGCGGTCGTATTCGGCGGACGTCTCGCTTACGAATTGGAGACCGCGAATGCCTGACGCGCTCCTCGTCCTCGCCGACGGCTCTGTGTTTCCCGGCTCAAGTGTTGGAGCAGAAGGCTTCGCAGACGGCGAGGTGGTCTTCAACACCTCCATGACCGGGTACCAGGAAATGCTCACCGACCCTTCGTACGCGGGCCAGTTGCTGGTCCTCACGTATCCCTTGATCGGGAACTATGGGATCAACGACCGTGTCGAGGAGTCCAACCGCATCCAACCGACTGGCCTGGTTGTGCGGGAGGCAGCGGTGCGACCGAGCCACCTGATTTCGCAGCAGACGCTCGGAGAATTCCTTCGGGAGCGCGGCGTGGTAGCCATCGAAGGGGTGGATACGCGGGCGGTGACACGCCGCATCCGTATTTCGGGCGTTATGCCGGGCACGATCACCACCACCGAGACCGCCGAACAGGCGCTCGGGAGGCTCCGTTCACTGAAGGGCTACGACGACGTGAACTGGGTGGACACGGTTACAACTGACCATATCTTCGACTGGAACACGCCGACGGGCGAAGGCAGGCATCGCGTTGCGTTACTCGATGGCGGTGTGAAGCGGAACATCATGCGGTCACTCGAAGCGCGGGGATGCTCGGTGCGTGTCTTCCCTTCCCATACCGCCGCCGAAGAACTCCTTGCCCTGATGCCGGACGGAATCGTGCTTTCGCCGGGGCCGGGCGATCCGCGCCTGCTCGACGCAATGGTCGGCGAAGTGGGAAAGCTGATCGGCAAGGCGCCAATCCTGGGGATCTGCCTCGGCCACCAGGTTGCGGCACGGGCGCTGGGCGCCGGCACATTTAAGCTGCTTTTCGGGCACCGCGGCGGCAACCATCCGGTGCAGGATGTCGTGACAGGAAGAGTGACCATCACCGCCCAGAACCACGGCTACGCGGTCGACCCCGACGGGCTGAACAGCGCAGCCTATGTGAGCCACATCAACCTGAACGACCAGACGGTCGAGGGGATCGGACTACGGGACGAGCCACTGATGACCATCCAGTATCATTCCGAAGCCTGCCCGGGACCGTTAGATAACGCTTACATTTTCGACCGGTTCATTGAGATGATGGCAACCGTACGTGGAGGGGTTCGATGACACGCGCACCTGAAATTCGCAAGGCCACAGCCGACGACGCCGAAGGGGTGGCCGCCATTTTACGAGGCATGGGATCGGAGAATGTGGGGCTGCAGGGCACCTTCGACGGCGACTACGCCCGGAACTGGCTCAAACGCCTGGGAGACGACGGCGCCATCTTTGTTGCCTACGACGGCAGCATCCCGGTTGCTTTCGGCGCGCTCGATTTCGATACGGCGCAAGCCGATGCGGGGCTGCTGGGCGTGTGGGTGCTGCCGGACCACCGCCGCCGTGGGCTGGCGACTGACCTCGCTGACGCCGTGCTGGAGTTTGCGCGGGAGAAGGGCTACAAACGCATCCGCGGGCGCCTGCCGGATGACAACGAACCCGCCTTGAGCTTCCTCTCGGCGATTGGCGCCATGGTTCCTTTGCGCAATCCCAGCATGACCTTCGAGCTTCCGCTCTGAGTGGCAAGCGCGCATGAAAGCTTCGCGATGACGGGCACACGGAAACGCCGGAACAACGCACCCATTCGCCCCCCTCGCCCCGCGACGACCGTGCCCGACATCGTCTTTGCGGTTGGCATGGCGTTGCTTGTGATGGCAGTGGTCTTCTTTGCGGCCTCCTTCGTCGATGAGACGTTTTCGAACGGAGACGCCGGGACAGTGCTGGCGAGGCTCTTTGCCGGGACGCTCGGGTTCTCGGCGCTTTGCGCTTTCCTGCTCGGGTTGCTTCTCTTGCGAAGCGATCGGAACCGGATAGACCACTACATCACGCCGCTCTTGCTCGGTGTGGCGATAGGTGGGATCGAATCCTGGATGTTTCTCGGAGCGCAGCCGCCAGCCTTTATGTTGGCGCCGCTGTTGCTGCTGGTTTTCGCGTTACGGCCCATACGCCGCTGGCTCTCGGACACAGTGAGACCGGGCCACCGGGGGCGCAAATAGACCATGGGCCAGTGTTTCGAAGCTCACCCTGACCACACACGGGAGGCCGCACTCTGTGCCGTCCGACTTCAGATTTCGCCAGGAGGAACCGCATGAAGCCGGCCAGCGTTCTCATCATTGGTTCCGGCCCTATCGTCATCGGACAGGCGGCCGAGTTCGACTACGCGGGCACTCAGGCCTGCAAGGCAATGCGTGAAGAGGGTGTTCGAAGCATCCTGGTGAACTCCAACCCGGCAACGATCATGACGGACCTCGACATCGCCGATGCGGTCTATATCGAGCCGCTGACGGTGCCCGTGCTTGAGCGCATCATCGCGCGCGAACGTCCGGAAGGCCTGCTCCCCACGATGGGCGGGCAGACGGGCCTGAACCTGGCCGTGGACCTCGCGAAAGCGGGCATCCTGGAGAAGTACAACGTGCGGATGCTTGGCACGCCGTTGGAGGGGATCCGCCGGGCGGAAGACCGCGAACTGTTCCGCGACATGCTGACGAAGCTTGGCGAACCTGTGCTGGAGAGCGAGGTCTGCCACACCATCGAAGACTGCGTGGCCGCCGCCGAGCAGATCGGGCTGCCCGTGGTCATCCGTCCGGCGTACACGCTCGGGGGCACGGGCGGCGGCATGGCCTTCTCGATGGAGCAGCTCAGAACCATCGCGACCGGCGGACTCGCGGCCAGCCCGATTACCCAGGTCCTCGTCGAAAAGAACCTCCTCGGGTGGAAGGAAATCGAATACGAAGTCATGCGCGATGGCGCCGGAAACTGCATCACCATCTGCAACATGGAAAACTTCGACCCGATGGGCGTCCACACAGGCGACTCGATTGTGGTTGCGCCCTCGCAGACGTTGAGCGACAAGGACTACCAGATGTTGCGGTCGGCGGCGCTGCGGATCATCGACGAACTCGGCATCGAGGGCGGCTGCAACGTGCAATTCTCCCTTGCGCCCCGAAAAGACGTCACCGACTGGGACGGCGACCCCTACGCGCCGCTCCCCTATCACGTTATCGAAGTGAACCCTCGGGTATCCCGTTCCTCGGCCCTGGCATCGAAGGCGACGGGCTACCCGATTGCGCGTGTCGCGGCGAAGATCGCCTGCGGCAAGACGCTCGACCAGATACCGAACGCGGTGACGCAGAAAACCACGGCCGCGTTCGAGCCGGCGCTGGACTACGTCGTCGTGAAGATACCTCGCTGGCCATTCGACAAGTTCGCGCTCGGGGAACGCCAACTCGGCACCCAGATGAAGGCGACGGGCGAGGTGATGGCGATTGACCGGTCGTTCGAGGCCGCACTGAACAAAGCTGTGCGCTCGCTGGAAGTTGGCGGTCACAGCCTGCTCTGGGAACGTGCGGAATGGCGAGCGTTGGCTACCGCCGATATTCCCCTCCACGCCACGGACGAACGTTTGTGGGCCGTGATTGCGGCAATCCGGCGGGGCGCGGACCCCATGGATGTCTCGCGAAGGACGGGCATCGACCCGTGGTTCACCGAGCGCCTGCAGAACATCGTTTCGATGGAACAACGGCTGCTGACGGAGAGCCTCCGACCGGACCTGTTACGGGCCGCAAAACGACTCGGCTTCAGTGATGAGATGGTCGGGCAACTGGCCGACAGCCTTCCTGAGCAGATAAGGGCGCGACGCCACGAATGGGACATCCGCCCGGTTTACAAGATGGTGGATACCTGCGCGGCGGAGTTCGACGCCGTGACCCCGTATTTCTACAGCACCTACGAAACCGAAAACGAAGCCATCCCCGGTGACGGCGCCGCGGCAATTGTCATTGGCAGCGGGCCTATTCGCATCGGCCAAGGTATCGAGTTCGACTACGCCAGCGTGCATGCGGCATGGGCGCTGCGGGACGCTGGCGTGCGTTCCATCATGGCGAACTCCAACCCGGAAACAGTCTCCACCGACTTCGATACGTCGGACCGCCTCTACTTCGAACCGCTCGACGAAGAGGGTATTCGCGACATCATCGAGAACGAGACCGGCGCCAGCGACGAGCCGCCCGCCAGCATTGTCCAGTTCGGCGGACAGACGGCGATCAACCTGGCCGGGCCGCTCCGGCGTGCGGGCCTGCCGATCATCGGGTCAAGCGCCGAGACCATTGATACGGCTGAGGATCGACGCCTCTTTGAGCGCTTCCTTCAGGACCTCGGCGTACCTCAGCCGCCCGGCGCCGCGATCATGACTCTTGAAGAGGCGATGAAGACCGCCCAGACCATCGGATATCCGGTTCTGGTGCGCCCTTCGTATGTCCTCGGTGGCCGGGCTATGGAAATCGTCCAGAACGCCACGGAATTGGTGACCTTCGTGGCGGCCGCCGCCGAAGTGGCGCAGGGAAAGCCCATCCTCATCGACAAGTTCCTCGACGGCGCCGAGGTTGAAGTCGATGCAATTTGCGACGGCGAGACGGTGCTCATCCCGGGGATCATGGAACACATCGAAAAGGCTGGCGTCCACTCGGGCGACTCGATGGCGGTCTACCCGCCGGTACACCTTGATGCCGAAGAACGAGCGACGATTGTCGACTACACGGAACGGATCGTTCTCGCGCTGGGGGCCATCGGCCTGACCAACATCCAGTACGTGGTGCTTCCGCGTGTGCCCGGCGAAGGCCCGCGCGTGTTTGTCCTCGAGGTGAACCCGCGCGCCAGCCGTACGGTGCCGTTCCTCTCGAAGGTGACGGGTGTGCCGATGGTGCAACTCGCCGTGAGCGCGATGTTGGGGCGCAAGCTCAAGGACCAGGGCTATTCCGGCGGACTCTGGCCGGAGAGGAACCTGGTGGCCATTAAGGCACCCGTGTTCTCCATGTCCAAGCTCACTGGTGTCGATACGTATTTAGGACCGGAGATGAAGAGCACCGGCGAAGTCATGGGCGTGGACCGCACGTTCGAGGCGGCGCTGGCAAAAGCGCTGATGGCATCGGACATGGCGCTCAAACCGCGGTCCAGCGTGCTGTTGAGCATCAGCGACAGTACCAAGGCGGCCGCATTGCCGCTCATCCACAAGCTACGCGAAGCCGGGTACCGGATGTATGCGACCGAGGGCACGAGCAAGATGCTCAAGGCCCTGGAAATCGATGTCACATCCGTGACCAAGGTCCTCAGCGGAGAACACCCGAACGTTGTCGATGTCATCATGGATGGGTCGGTGAAGTGTGTGATTAACACCTCGGAGAACCGGTTCACGGGCTCGCTTCGCGACGGTTTCCACATTCGCCGCGCCGCCGCCGAACAGCGGATCCCCTGCTTCACGTCGATCGATACGGCGCGCGCCGCGGTCGAGGCGTTGGTCACGGCCGCCGATTACGAGGTGCTGACGCTCCGTGAGTATGTCGAGTGAACATCGACGAGACGCGGATTATTTCGACCGAGCGCGCGTGGGACGGGGCCTTCATAACCTGGTTCCACGGGCCGGCGCTTACACGGGGCGTGGAGGCCGGTCAATTCGTGATGGTGCATTGCAGCGCCGAGGGCGCAGCCCCAATGTTCGCCCGCGCCTTCAGCTATTACCGCATCGAAGGAGAGCGTTTCGCGCTGCTTTACTCCATCGCCGGGCAGGGAACGCGCTGGTTGAGCGAACAACCAGCCGGCGCGGCGGTCAAGATGTACGGCCCCCTGGGCAACGGATTCAGCCTGCCCGATTCGCCTTCGAACCTCCTGCTGGTGGGTGGCGGCGTTGGGATAGCGCCGCTGGTGGATACGGCCGAGCGCGCACTGAAAGCGGGCCATCAGGTGGTGGCGCTGATGGGTGGCCGCAGCTCGCGTCACATCCTCCCCGCGAGCGAATGGCCGAAGGAAGTCGAATACGTGGTGGTCACCGAAGATGGTTCGGCCGGGCCAAAGGGCTTCGTCACGCAGCATCTTGGGAAGTACCAGGAATGGGCGAACCGCATCTACGCCTGCGGGCCAAACGCCATGTTCCAATCGCTGGCTGACGTCCTCAGGAACAACGGGCGACGCCAGTTTCCGGAGATTCTGATGGAGGAAAACATGCCCTGCGGTTGGGGAATGTGCTACGGCTGCGGCATTTTCACGAAGCACCACGGCGTCAAGCTTTGCTGCAAGGACGGCCCAAAGTTCAACCTGTTCGACGTGTATTAGCGGTATGCTAAGTTCATGGTTTCTCTACCGGAGTCTTCCGCAAAGAGATGTGAGAGCGGCGTGGGCAGTGTTTTCGCGGACATTGAAGTTTCGAACATGCGCGACGAGATCCTCGCCGAAGCCGGACAGCTTGCGCCGGCCGCCGTTCGGCGAATCCGCATCGAACGAGTCCTGGTGGACACTGGAGCATCGACTCTCTGTCTCCCCCGCGACGTTATCGAACGCCTCGGGCTCAACCTGAAGCGGCGTGTGGTCGCGACCACAGCCTCCGGCGATATCGAGACCACCATCCACGACCAGGCAAACCTGATTGTCGCAGGACGTGACGGCGTTGTTGAGTGCATCGCGCTTCCCGAAGGGGCTCGGCCGCTCCTTGGGATCATTCCAACTCGAAATGCTTGGCCTCGAACCGGATCTCGTTGGCCAGACGCTTCGGGTACTCCCGGATAACAACAAAGACACCTACATCTTCGCGTACTAGCCGCAGGCGGCGCGCACGATTCGTTCCTCAATCGCCGACTTCCATCCCTCATCAGCGACGTGTTCCAGTTCGGCGACCAGATCGGGCAGGAATTTGTCGACCCGGGTGTTTCCCTGGAGGAAGTAGGCGGCCCACGCCCACACCCCCACAACGCGGCTCTGCCACCAGAGGCGAAGGCCGAGACGGCACTCTTCCTCGGTTAGCTGCACATGTGCCCGGTAGCCGGTGAGGTAGTCCTCAAGTAATGGCGTTTCGAGCAGTTGGGAGAAGGTGAGCGAGCGGACGACTTCCCAGACGCGCGAACCGGTCTGCCAGATTTCCCAATCGACGAGCGCTGCGATGTTTTCGCCCTGCCAGATGACCTGGTGGTCGTGGAAGTCGCCGTGGATGACCTGCATCGGTAGCGACGAAAACCCGGACGGCGGGAGCACCTCAAGTTCGCGAAGCATGCTGGTCTGCTTCGCGATGCCAGCTTGCATCCACTGGACGGCGCCTGCTTCCGACGCGGCACGTGCGATGCGCCCCAGGTAGCCCAGGGATTGGTCTTTGTCCCAGGTCATGGACATGGTTGCGGTTCGACTTTCGGGATGTTCCGCGAGCACAGACTGCGTGAATCCATGGAGCGCGCCCAGGGTCCGCACCTTCACCGGAGTCAGTGACCCGCGGGCCCGCACATCGCCCTCGATCCACGGATAGATTGCCCAGCGCCCTCCAGCCATGGCAACGATAGTCTGGTCGTCCGGCGTTTCTTCCGGGAGTGGTATCGGTACGCCGCGGTCGGCGGCCCAACGGACGAGGTCGTGTTCTCCGCGAATGCGCGGCGTTTCGAGGTCGTCGCGATAGCGGCGGACGAAGAAGGGCCCGCCATCGGAATCGACCTT
>JANPDX010000624.1:0-3574 GCA_031431695.1 Dehalococcoidia bacterium | reverse complement strand
CCTGAATCCTTCAAGGTCCTTGTCAAGGAGCTCCAGAGCCTTGGCCTATCCGTAGAGGTCTCGAACGACGAAGGCGGCAGCGTCTCGTTCATCGATGAAACCTCGAACGACATGCCGGAATTGGGAATCAACCTTTCCGGTTTCGAAGCGGAGGACTTGTTTAATGCTCGAAGTCAATGATTTCAACCAGGTTCGCATTGCACTCGCCAGCCCCGAGCAAATCCGCTCGTGGAGCTATGGCGAGGTCACGAAGCCAGAGACCATCAACTACCGCACCCTGAAGCCAGAAAAGGACGGCCTCTTCTGCGAGAAGATCTTTGGCCCCACCAAGGACTTCGAGTGCTATTGCGGTAAGTACAAGCGCGTCCGCTACAAGGGCATCATCTGCGACAAGTGCGGCGTCGAAGTGGCCCGGGCAAAGGTGCGCCGTGAGCGCATGGGACACATTGAACTGGCGAGCGCTGTCAGCCACATCTGGTTCGTGAAGGGCACGCCAAGCAAGCTCGGCCTTCTCCTGGATATGTCCCCCCGCAACCTTGAACGCGTGCTCTACTTCGCCCAGTACATGATCACCCACGTCGATAACGACGCCCGAACGCGGGAACTCGAACACCTCCGTTCCGAAATGTTGAACGTCGTCGAAGAGCGTGTTTCCGAAATTCGCCCCAAGCGTGAAAAGCTCGAGGTACAACTCGAAGAGGCGAACTCGCAGCTCCAGGCCAAAGTCGTTGAGAAGCAGGGCCAGATTGCCGCCGAACGCCAGATCTCACGCGAAGCGCTCGCGGCTTCCGTTCAGCGCGGTTTCGAAACGGCTGAGGCAGCCAAGGGCACCCTGCTTGAGTCCGAAATCTCCCTCCTCGGTGACGTCATCCTGGAAGCCGGCGTGAAGGTCACCCAGGCCATGGCCACACGCGTCCAGCGCGAAGGCGACAAGAAACTCGTCGCCTTTGACAAGGAAACCGAGAAACTCAAGAGCCTCGAAGGTCACGCCGCCGATAGCGCCCTTGACGATGCCAAGGCCGCCCTCTTCGATGAACTGCATCCCCTTCAGCAGAAGGAAAAGCAGCTCCGCGACGAAGTGGAAGAGCAGTACCGCGAGCGCCTCAAGGACCTTGAAGAACTCAAGGATCCCATCCGTGACGATGTTGTTGTGCTCCTCAGTGAGACTCGCTACCGCGAACTCTCTGACCTTTTCGGGCACGTCTTCAGCGCAAAAATGGGCGCCGAAGCTGTCCTCGAAGTCCTCAAACGCGTCGACCTCGATGAGATGCGCGGCCGGCTCAAGCAGGAAATCATTACCGCCAGCGGCATGCGCCGCAAGAAGGCCACGAAGCGCCTCAACGTCGTTGAGTCCCTCAAGAACTCCGGCAACAAGCCTGAGTGGATGGTCTTCCAGGTCCTCCCGGTCCTCCCGCCTGACCTGCGCCCGATGGTCCAACTCGATGGTGGCCGATTCGCGACCAGCGACCTCAACGACCTCTACCGCCGCGTTATCAACCGCAACAACCGCTTGAAGCGCCTGCTCGACCTCGGCGCGCCTGAGATCATCATTCGCAACGAAAAGCGGATGCTTCAGGAAGCGGTGGACAGCCTCATCGATAACGGCCGCCGTGGCCGGGCCGTATCCGGAAGTGGCAACCACAAGCTCAAGAGCCTGTCTGACATGCTCAAGGGTAAGCAGGGGCGATTCCGCCAGAACTTGCTCGGCAAGCGTGTCGACTACTCGGGGCGTTCGGTCATCGTTGTCGGCCCAGAACTCAAACTGGATCAGTGCGGCCTGCCGAAGCGCATGGCGCTCGAACTCTTCAAGCCATTCGTGATGCACTCTCTTGTCGCCAAGGGCCTCGCTCATAACATCAAGAGTGCAAAGCGAATCGTCGAACGTGCCCGGCCGGAAGTCTGGGACGTACTCGATGAAGTCATCCACGACCGTCCGGTACTCCTGAACCGCGCCCCGACGCTCCACCGGCTCGGTATCCAGGCCTTCCAGCCGGTGCTGATCGAAGGTTCCGCGATTCAGTTGCACCCGCTCGTCTGCTCGGCCTTCAACGCCGACTTCGACGGCGACCAAATGGCTGTACACGTGCCGCTCAGCCGCGAGGCAGTGGCCGAAGCGAAGCAGATCCTCATGTCCAGCAAAAACTTGCTGTCTCCCGCGAGCGGCGACCCGGTCGTGGCTCCTTCGCTCGACATGGTGCTCGGTTGCTACTACATGACGGAAATCGATCCCAAGGCGAAAGGCGCCTACCGGGAAGCGAACGGCCGCCCCGCCGAGGGCAACTTCGGCTCCTTCGAAGAGGCGAAACTCACCCACGATCTCGGCGTACTTGAACTCCGCGCGCCGATTCGCGTCCGCACGAACCTCGTTGTCGCCGGCGATGGCCCCGCGCCTGAACTGCCCGAATACGATGCCAACGGCAAGGCCAAAACCCGCTTCATCCACACCACCGTCGGGCGCATCATCTTCAACGAAGTTCTTCCCGAAGGCTTCGCTTTCCAGAACGTCATCATGGACCGCCCGAACCTTCGCAAGGTCGTGGCGGAGTGCTATCGCACCATGGGCAGCGAAGAAACCGGGGAAGTCGTCGATCGCGTCAAGGCGACGGGCTTCCACTACGCCACCCGCAGCGGCATCACCATCGCCATCCACGAAATCCAGGTGCCTGCCAACAAGCAACAAATCCTGAAGGAAGCTGACATCAAGGTTGATGACTTGATGGAGCAGTACCAAATGGGCCTCATCACGGAGGACGAACGCTACCAGGGAACCGTCGAGGTCTGGTTGCGTGCGACCGCCGAAGTCGAGAATGCCATTAAAGAGCGCATGCCTGAGTACGGTTCGCTCTACTACATGGCAAGCTCCGGCACGAAGGGAAACATCACCCAGATTCGGCAGATGGCCGGTATGCGCGGCCTTATGGCTGACCCGAACGGCAAAGTCATCGAACTGCCAATCCGCGGCTCGTTCCGCGAAGGCCTGACTGTCCTCGAATACTTCATCTCCACGCACGGCGCTCGCAAGGGTCTCGCCGACACCGCACTCCGCACAGCCGACTCCGGGTACCTTACCCGGCGGCTCATCGACGTAGCGCAGGATGTCATCATCCTCGACGAAGATTGCGGGACGACCAGCGGCCTTTGGATCGAGCGTGAATCCAAGGGAGAAGCGGTCGAGTCACTTCGTGTCAGGATCATCGGTCGATACGCCGCCATGGCGGTTGTCGATGAAGAGACTGGCGAGGTCGTCTGTGAGCGCGACGAGGAAATTAGTGAGGCCGTCTCCAAGAAAATCGACGACCAGCGCATCGCGCGCGTCTTCGTTCGAACCCCCATGTCCTGCGAAGCGGAACGTGGACTCTGCAGGTTCTGTTACGGGCGAGACCTTGCCCGTGGGGAGCTCGTGAAGTTACGCACCGCGGTCGGCATCATCGCCGCCCAGTCCATCGGCGAGCCGGGAACGCAGCTCACGATGCGCACGTTCCACACCGGTGGTGTGGCGGCCCTGGAAAACCGGTCCGACATCACCAGCGGTCTCCCACGCGTGGAAGAACTGTTCGAAGCGCGCGCCCCAAAG
>JANPDX010000623.1:0-2592 GCA_031431695.1 Dehalococcoidia bacterium | reverse complement strand
GGGACGGAACTGTTGAAGAGTTACGGCGGAGAAGTGGGCGAGTACCCGGACACGCTGGCCGGTTCGCCGCCCAACGAGGCGACGAACGCGGTAGCACAGGGGCAGGGCGCCGCATTCATGCGTGATCCGATCATCAGCCTTTCGGTCACAAACGTGGCGCTTGAGGGCGCGGCGCTTGACCTGTTCAAAGGCACCTCCGACCTCGGTCGCAAGGTCAACGACGACCTGATGGAACTTGTATACGACTACAACTGGGCCGACGAAGTGACGCATACCGCGATCGGCGACTACTTCGTCAAGGCGCTCTGCGCGGGTAACCCGGCCGAAGAGCAGCGGGCCCTCCGCGCTCACGCGATGTTCGAAGGGATGCGCGAGCGTCTCAGCGGGCAGCAGTCATCTGAGATCCGGGAGTTTTTCGCGGAAGAGATGGAACGCGGAACCGCGGCCCTCGCCGGGAACGGCTAGCCGGTGGCGGTCAAGATCTTGCTCGAACCGTGCATCAACTGCGGGCTCTGCCGGAAGGCGTGTCCCACCGAGACGATCCACTTCTTCACGACGCAACACCGGACGCACGTCGTCGAACCCGCGGGATGCATCGACTGCGATGTCTGCGTACCGATTTGCCCGGAGAAGTGCATCGTCCACGACGACGACTACACGCATGACACCAATGAGCTTTCAGCCGCGAAGGTCCGTGCTCGTGACTGGGCAAAGCGCCAGAACGTCCTGAAGCAAAAAGTGAAAGACCGCGCCGCCGCTGCCATCGCGGCCGTCCGATAGGAGCGACGATGCCAGAACTCGCCATCGACCCCCGAACCATTGGCGGCGCATACAACGTCGATGAAAACGCCCGGCGGATCATCAATTACCGGTTCGCCGAGAATGTCTGCATGACGACCGAGGGCGGCTGGGCTTCGTCGACTCCGTCGATCAAGGTGAAGTTCGCGCTGGGCGAGCACTGCTACCACGATTCGATCCATTCGTTCTGGCTGGGACAGCGGCTCCCAGAGCTTCGACAAACCGAGAAGATGGACCTCGAAACGCCGCCGACGCTGCGGACGAGCTACCTGAGCGAACCGCCGAACGAGGCATTCCTGAAGTTCTGCGAAACGATGCAGCTCCAGACGGACCAGTTGCTCCGGGTGGTGGGGCTGTACCGCGTGATGAAGACTCACCTCGCGGTGTACTACCGTCACCACATCCAGGTGACGGACCAGGTATCGGACGCCCCCACCGTGCGCATCCTCAACCACATCCTGCTTGAAGAAGAACAGCATCTGAAGTGGGGCCAGGCGATCTACGAAGAGATGGCAGACACCCCGGAACTCCGTCGCCAGGCGCTGACCTGGCAGATGGAACTCGAAGACCTGCTGGTGAAGAGCGGGGGCGTCACCGGGGGGCGGTGATGCTGGAAGTGGTATACTCGACCGGTGGAACTGAATGGATGAGTGGAAGGTCACGCAGTCCATCGAGGTTGAGGAATGGCTTGCCAAACTAGACCCACGCGAACGAGTCCGGGCCGCTCGACATGTCTTTATGCTGGTAGACAGCGGTCCACTTCTCGGCGAGCCACACACACGGCAACTGCGTGGCAAACTGCGCGAATTGCGGTTCCATCTCGGTCGCCGAGACGTGAGGATCACATATTTCTTCACGCCGAATCGAGATGTCGCTCTTCTGACCGCGTTCGAAAAGCATTCTCGCCGAGAGCCTCGAGAAATCGACCGGGCTGAAAAAGCGATGGCCAGGTGGGTAGAGGAGGAACAACGATGACGATCCGGTCGCCACGAACTTTCAACCAGTGGTTGGACGAACAGATGACAGACCCTGACTTTGCAGCGGAGTTCGAACGGGTTGGCGAAGAGATCCATCTCGGAAGCCAGGTTCGAGCCATACGCATCGGACTCGGAATGACACAGGCAGAACTCGCGCGAAAGGCCGGTACCTCTCAATCCGCGATTGCGCGCCTGGAACTCGGCCAGATCGAACCGCGCATTCATACGCTCAGACGGGTTGGCGACGCCCTCGGCGCAAGGCTCCTCGTTGAGCTTCAGCCGGGAACCGCGGCCTGATCTTGAACGTCCTTCTCTTCGGCGCCAACGGCCAACTCGGTTCGGATATCGTCCGCCTGTGGGATGACCTGGCTGTGCAGCTTGTCGGACTGACGAGGGCCGACGGCGACGTGACCGACGCTGCGGCCGTGAACCGGCTTGTGGCCGAGAACCGGCCGGATGTGGTGATCAACACTACGGCGTTTCACAACCTGCCAGTCTGCGAAACAGATCCCGAGACATGCTTTCGAGTCAACGTCATCGGAGGCCGAAACATCGCGTCAGCGGCCGCGGCTCAAGGCGCCGCAATCGTGCAGATAAGCACTGACTACGTGTTCGACGGCACGAAGCGAACGCCCTATCTGGAAAACGACGCCCGGCAAGCGGTGAATGTCTACGGCTCGATGAAGGTTGCGACCGAGGACATCGTGCGGCAGGCCAACCCGGAGAGCCTGGTTGTCAGGGTTTCGGGGTTGTATGGACTGGCCGGTTCAGCGGGCAAGGGCGGGAACTTCGTCGAGACGATGCTGCGGTTGGCGCG
>JANPDX010000622.1:0-2712 GCA_031431695.1 Dehalococcoidia bacterium | reverse complement strand
CTTCCCAATCTCCCTACCCGAACCCGCGCGCGAAGGCTTCGAAAAAACGTGGATGACCCGCGTCGGCGCGGTCGATACCTTCCCCGGCTTCATCTCCACTGAACTGCTCGCGCTGCCCGACCGCGGCGAATACGTCGTACTGTCCCGCTTCACCGATGAGAAGTCGTTCGAGGCATGGATCACCTCCGACAACTTCACCCAGGGCCATCGCGGCGAAAGCTACGACAGCTACAAGGACAACCCGTTCCTCAAGTCGCACAAGCTCTACGAAGTCCTCGGCTAAACCGCGGCGAACCGGAGTTCCAGGTGACTGCACCGCAGGCTGAATTCGATACCAATGTGCGGCTGGCCGTGTTCCACGCTGCCGCCGGCTCTGGTAGCACACCGTCGCCGCCGGAACTTGCACACCAACTCGGTACTTCGCTCACTGAGATCGATGCGTCGCTCGACCGCCTGGCTGCGGACCGGGTGGTCGTCCTCAAGCCGGGTACTTCCGATATCTGGATGGCGAACCCGTTCTCGGCAGTCGAAACGGGTTTCGAAGTCAGCGCCGGGAACTCGCGCTGGTACGGCAACTGCATCTGGGACTCGCTTGGCATCCTTGCTCTCGTGAAACGCGAAGGGTTCGTGGAGACCCCATGCCCGGACTGCGGCGAACTCCTCCGCGTGGACGTTGCTCGCGGCGAACTCCAGCCCTCTATGGGAATCGTCCATTTCGCGGTCCCCGCCGCCCACTGGTGGGACGATATCGGCTACACCTGATCGACCATGCTCCTCTTCCGGTCGGAAGAGCACCTCGCCGCCTGGCTCGAACAACGCGGACTCTCGCAGGGCGGAACGATGACTCTGGAACAGTGCTGGCTGCTCGCGAAGGCCTGGTACAGTGACAAGTTGGACCGCGACTGGCGCCGTAAGACGCTCGACGAGGCAATGGCTGCATTTGCGGAGATCGGCCTCGAAGGGGACTTCTGGGACCTGACGAAGCGGTGAGACCGGAGCTGTTCGTCCCTGCGCAGGTGACTCGAACCAACGTTGAACTATCTTGCCGCCCATCGGAACTGGTCAGCCGTCGGCACGATCAAACCTCCGAGGGTTCCCGCGGCCCTGAATAAATCGGAGAATCTCGACCTGATTGCCTACGATTTCGTAGAGGATCGCCCACGAACGAAAGTTGATGCGACGAAGGTTCGTCCTGCCCAAAACCGGAGCAGACAGCGGGTAGTCGCCGCATTTCAGGGCTCGTTCGATCAGTTCTTCAACGAGCCTATCAGCCGATTCAACGCTAGATTCCGCCACGAATCGCCAATCATTCAAGAGATCGCCCTGGGCGTCATCCGTGATGAAGACGTGCATCAGCGCAGGGAGTTAGCCATGCGCGCCCGTCCCTCTTGCTGAATCTCGGCAGCGAGTTCGGACGTGAGCAAGATGTGACGGCCTTCATCGACCGACTTCCGAGCGTCGGCCACCATGAGTTCGATTTCCTCATCGGAGAACTCGTCGCGTTCGTGCAAAACCGCGTTGGCCAGCGCCTCTTCCAAGGACGAATACCGGCCGCTCGCAACGAGATCCTGAAGCGCATTTTCAGTTTCCGGCGAAATTTCTACTTGCATCCACGGGATCGTACCACAGGCCCCTAACACCTAGAATCGAATAATGCCGGCTGAAAAGCGCCAATCCTGCTGGGGCCTCGTCGATGAACTGATGGCCCAATACCACGACCTCGAGTGGGGCGTGCCCTGCCGCGATGACCGCGAACTGTTTGAGCGCCTCATGCTCGAAGGCTTCCAGGCGGGGCTTTCGTGGTCGACGATCCTGAACAAGCGCGAGAACTTCCGCGCCGCCTTCGGCGGCTGGGATCCCATCGTCGTTGCCAACTATAGCGATCGCGATATCGAGCGGCTGCTTGGAGACGCCGGAATCGTGCGCAACCGCCTCAAGGTTGTGGGCGCCGTGAAGAACGCCCGCGCGTTCCTCGACATCCAGGCCGAAACCGGCACCTTCTCGGACTATTTGTGGGCATTCGCCCCACCGCAACGGCCGGACGTTCCACTGCCAACGAGCTGGAACGAAATCCCCGCGCGCACGTCCGAATCAGACGCATTGTCGAAAGCACTCCAGAAGCGCGGGTTCACCTTCGTGGGGTCCACTATCTGCTATGCGCTCATGCAGAGCGTCGGCATGGTGAATGACCACCTCGAGCGGTGCCCGGCGCGCGCCGCTATCCCAGCGGCTGGAAGCGGCCGCCAGGCGTCGTTCTAGTCTGGCCCGTGCGCACGGCCCGACATTTCCGTCGGCCTAATCCGCCACGCGTACATGCCGAGTTTCACGAACCGCTCCTGCAACAGCTTCGCGGCCCACTCCGGCGAGTCGCTCAGGCTCTCCCGCAGCTTCCCGGCGAATACACCGAAGTCCGTCGGGTCTGTGACGTGCGAGAACGCCCCCTGCCCACTGACGCTGGCCCACTCCCACGGACCGGTCACGTAGGTGCTGTCTATCTGGAACGCGACCTTCGGATTGGCTTCGCCCATGCGCGTCTTCCGGCCGGGCGTCGTGAGCCCGCAAAGCGACCCTTCGTGCCAGGTGTAAAACACCGGCACCACGAATAATTCGCTCACCGAACTGAAGGCGATGCGGATGACACGCTCTTTTTCGAGCACGAGGTTGATTTCGTCTGTCGTCAGGTCTTGAAAGCCCATAGGCCAACAACCGTAC
>JANPDX010000621.1:0-3197 GCA_031431695.1 Dehalococcoidia bacterium | reverse complement strand
CCGCGCTGGTTCGAAGCGGTCGGGCGAGCCGCTGGCACAATTACTCAGCGCCGAAGTGAGGGGGCTGACGGTACTGGGCCGGTTGGACGAGGCGATGACGCTGGCCGAGGCTGCGGTGGCGGCTGCGGAAGCGAGCGGAATTCCAGCCTGGAACGCAATGGCCTATTCGGCGCTGGGGGGGACATTCGCACGGTCGGATCCAGGTCGTGCACTCGTGGCGCTGCGCCGAGCTCGGACAGCGGCCCGCCTGGGAGGGATCAAGTCATCTGAAGGGCTGGCCGCACGGTCGCTCGGCCGATTGGAGTCGTTGTACGGAGATCCACTGGCGGGCCTCGGTTACTTCGACGATTCGATTGACCTGTTCCACCAATCTGGTCAATCCGTCCATGTGCTCGTCACTTTGCTCGGCCTGGCGGTCGTCTTCGAAGCGACCGGCCGGGCGATCCCGGCGGCCGTGCTTTACGGAGCAAGCAGCGGCAATTCGTTCGCTATCGCGTTCGTTCCAGACCTTCCTGCCGTGGATGAACGCCTTCGCTCCCTGCTTGGCAACGAGACCTTCGAGCGACTCGCGCGCGAAGGCGCGGCGATGGACCTCGGAGAGGCCGTCCGCTATGCCCGCGAGCAGATCCAGCTCGCCCGGGAAGCACTTGTGGGCGCTCCGTGATCGGCCGGCCAGCGCTCGAAGGCATCCGCATCCTCGACTTCACGCGCGCGCAACAGGGGCCGTTCGCCACCATGTTGCTCTGCGACATGGGCGCCGAAGTCTGGAAGGTCGAGCCTCCCGGAGGCGAGCAGGGCCGCGCCAACGGCCTCGGCCAGGATGGGTTTTCGTCCTATTTCGAAGGCCACAACCGCGGCAAGAAGAGCCTCACCCTCGACCTGCGCAAGCCCGAAGCCATCTCTATCGTGAAGCGGCTCGCGCCTGCCTGCGATGTTGTCGTGGAAAACTTTCGCCCCGGCGTGATGGAGGCGATGGGTATTGGCTACGAAGACCTGAGGGCGCTGCGCGAGGACATCATCCTCGCCTCTGCTTCAGCCTGGGGACGAAGTGGGCCGTGGGCCACGCGGGGCGGCTATGACCACGTCGCCCAGGCGCTCAGTGGCGTCATGTACGAACAGGGCGAAGGCCCGGGCGGCGAGCCTCAGGCCCTCATCGGCGGCTTCGCCGACCAGATTGGCGCGATGCTCCTCGCCTTCGGCATCTCCACGGCGCTGGTCGTGCGCCAACGAGACGGCATCGGGCAACACATCGACGGTTCGCTCATCGGCGGCATGGTCGCGCTGCAATCGAAGCAGATCATGGAGTTCCTGCGCACCGGCAAACAGGTGGGCTTTGAACGCCGCCGGGCCGCCACCTACACGAACTACGAGTGCGCCGACGGTCGTCACATCGCCATCGCCGCCCAGGACCAGGGATTCTGGGAGAAGATGTGCGACGCCCTCGGGCACCCCGAGCTGCGCACCGGAGAACGCTTCGAAAGCCCGTGGGGCCGGGCCGAAAACAAGGATGAGTTGGTCGCTGAACTGGACCGCATCTTTCGCACGCGCCCCATGGTTGACTGGCTGGAAGCTCTGGAAACAGCGGATGTCCCGCATGCGCCGGTCCTCGATTACGCGGGCATGTCCGAACATCCGCAGTACTGGGCGAACGACTACCTGGTCGAAATCGACACGCCTCACCTCGGCCACATGCGCGTGCCGGGCGCACCAATCCACATGAGCGCGACACCACCTCGAGTCGAATCCGCGGGGCCTATCCTCGGCGCCGACAGCGAGGACATCCTGCTGGCGGTCGGGTATTCCTGGGATGAAATCGCTGCGTTCAAGGAGTGCGGGGCCACGCGCATAGCGTGAAGGGGCGGCACGACCACGCTTCCGTCAGAGGCGCGTGCGGAAGCGCGCGCTCGTCCGGCATTGGCACGATGGTCCAAGCATCCAGTACGGATCGAGCGCCGGGAGGCTGCGCACGATCATCGCGCTCGCGGCAGCAGGGGCAGATCTATCGCCTCGATTGTGGTCAGGTCAAGCCGGCTTGCCGCATGCTCGATGTCGAGGCCAACAACCCGCCCGTCCGCGTCAACGTCGGCAACCAGGCCATCGCTGACTTCGACCGCGTCGATGGCAGGCTCTTCCGATAGGGAGATGTAGAGCGAGTCGGTCTCAGGGTAGTAACGGAGCTTCATCGTTCCTCGCTGCTCGCCGTTGCCGGAAGGCTGAACCGCCGATCCGGGAACGCATTGTGGATCGTAATCCCGTCTTCCAGGGTGATGACTCTGAGCCATCTCCCATCGAACTCTTCGATCCTTCTCCAGTATCGCACACGGCCATCCGCCTGGACCGCCGAGTATTCCGGCCGTGCGACTGTTCGCTCACACCATTCGAGCCGGAGATAAGCCCGCCTTATCGATACTTGTTCGTCGAAGTACCGAGTAGTCGGCATCGCCCCCTTACCCCTGCCGCATATGCAACAGTTCGCGCACCGAGAGGTCCTTCACCTCGTACACGTGCGTGGCGATGCCGTCCACGATCCCAGGGTCGTGGCTGGCGCAGACAATGGTGCCCTCATACCCCTGGAGCGCCTCGATCAGCTTGCGCCGTGTCGTCTTGTCGAGGTGGTTTGTCGGTTCGTCGAGCAGCAGCACGTTCGTCGGCTGAATCAGGAACTTGGCGAGTGCCACCCGGCTGCGTTCTCCACCTGAGAGCACGCGCACGGGTTTGAACACGTCATCGCCGCGAAAGAGGAATTGCCCGAGCACCGTGCGAATCTTCACGTCTGGGGCCCCTCCAGCGACGGACCGCACCTCTTCGATGACCGTATGTTCGTAATCGAGCGCTTCGTCCTGGTGCTGGTCGTAGTAGCCAGGGCGGGCGCGTTCGGCCCACTCCACGGTGCCGTCTGTGGGAGCGATCAACCCCGCGGCGATGCGGAGCAGGGTGCTCTTGCCACTGCCGTTCGGCCCCACGAACACTACCTTTTGCCCGCGCTCGACGTGGAGGTTCACATCCACCAGCACTACCAGGTCGCCGTAGGCGTGGCTGACCTTCTTCATCATCAACACGTCGAGTTCGGTGCGGCCGTGCGAGGTGAGGACGAAGTTCACTTCGTCTTCCTTCTTGGTTCGGTCGATGCGCTCAACTTTGGCGATCATTTTCTCGCGTGACTGGACCTGGGTACTCTTCGTGGCCTTGGCGCGAAA
>JANPDX010000620.1:0-4272 GCA_031431695.1 Dehalococcoidia bacterium | reverse complement strand
GATGCCAGTGACCGCCGGGGCGGCCGTGCCGTAGAAGTAGTCATCAGCTGCCGTGTTCGCGCTGGTGCCGTTCGTGGTCTGGACGATCACATCGACGATGCCGGCCGCATGCGCGGGCGCGGTGGCGGTGATCGAAGTCGGGTTGTTTACAAGAACGCTGGTGCCGTTAGTCCCACCGAAGGTCACGACGGGCGACCCGGTGAACCCGGTGCCGGTGATCGTGACGAGCGTGCCACCAGCGATGAGTCCCGCTCTGGGGCTAACTCCGGTTACGGTCGGCGCGCCAAAGGTATAGGTGAAGTCATCCGCCCCGGTATTGGCGCTCTTCCCGAACGGGGTGGTCACCTGGACATCAACTACGCCGTCCACCGCTGAGACCGGGCAGGTCACGGTGATGGAGGTCGCACTCACTGCCGAAGGAACAGCCGTGGCCGCGCCGAAGTTCACGATGGTTGCTCCGGTGAGGTTGGTTCCGGCAATCAAAACAACGGCTCCTCCTGCCGTGGAGCAGAAGTTTGGCGTCAGACTGGCCACTGTGTGAGTGGGAGCGGCATACGTGAAGTCGTCCGCAGCCCCGGCGGGGGCGTTTGCCACGTTCGTGGTGACCACGATGTCGACGGTGCCGGCCACGCCGGCCGGTGTCGTAACGTTCAAAGTGGTGTTGTTGACCACCGAGAAGGTAGTCGCCGGGTTCGGGCCGACGTCAACGGCCGTTACCAGCGGGCTACCGGAGGTGCCGAAGCCTGTGCCGGTGACCACGATCGCCGTGCCACCAGCGGTGCTACCCGATGATGGTGCGACGCCGGTGACGGTGGCGGCCACGGCATACGCCGGGCTCGCCACGGTGGCGAAGAGGGCCGCGACGAGCACGGCAAGGATGATGCCGATCTTCGGCAAAGAGAGGGTTTGTGCATGCATGGGCTAAAGCTCCTGAGCGGCCCGGCCGCACAAGCAGCAACCGGGCAAGTTTCGGTCTGCGAAGCACCCGATGGACCGTGCCATCCGGTGGGTTCGCGACGGACGCAACGTGTGCGCTTCCAATCCAATGTCGCATTCGACTGATCGCTCATGGAACGATTCGTGCGGCAGGAGTGTAAAAAGTTCGGTGGCTGCCACCGGCCCAGGGCACCGGATTTCACCTCGGCTGAACCCGCGAGATGTCCCAAAACAGGTAGCGTCCCCACGCACCGTCATGGTACTCCCGAATAGGACGCCGCGGGCGACCGGGCAAGACTGGGAGGCATGACTGCCCCCGACGCCGTTCGCGAACAATACGAATCCCTCCCCTATCCGCCGCGTAATCCCTCGCTCGAACTGCGGGAGCTCAAGACGACCTTCGCCGGCCAGCTCAAACTCGCGAGCACCATCCTCTGGGGTGGCGCGAATCGCCCGAAGCCCGGTTTCCACGCGCTCGATGCGGGGTGCGGCACGGGCGATTCGGCCATCTTCCTGGCCGAACAGTTGCGCCCGGCGGGATGCCAGGTCATCGGGTTCGACCTCTCGGAAACGTCCCTTGCCATCGCGAAGGCGCGGGCTGAACGGCGCGGCCTGCAGAACGTTCGGTTCATCCAGGGGCGGATTGAAGACCTGCCGGGTCTTGGCCTTGAGCCGTTCGACTTCATCGTGAGTTTCGGCGTGTTGCACCACCTGCCGGACCCGGATGCCGGGCTGCGCGCGCTCCGAAGCCTCCTCGGCCCGAACGGCGGCATGGCGCTCATGGTCTACGCCGAGTACGGGCGGACCGCGATCTATCACCTGCAGAAGCTGTTTCGCATCATTGCTCCACCCTCAATGCCAACCAGCCAGCGACTCGATGTCGTGAAAAAGACCCTGAATGGCCTCAACCGCGAACACTGGGCGACGCTGGGCGCATCGTCGTTCCAGGGCGAAGTGAAGGCGCACGGCGATTCCGGGCTGTTCGACCTTTTCCTGCACTCCCAGGACCGGGCCTATACCGTGCCCCAGGTTTACGACTGGCTCGCGGAGGCCGGGCTCGAGCTATTGCGATTCGATATGCCCATCCTCTATGACGCCTCCGCCAACATGCCCGGTATCGATACCGTGGGCATGGACCTCGCCACGCGGCAGGCCCTCGCGGAACTGCTGAACGGCCGGATCAAAAAGCACACGTTCTTCGCCGCCCCGAGCGCCGCTTCGCTCGCAGCACCGCCATCGTGGGACGATGAAGCAGCGATTCCCGCGTGGCTCATGTACGACCCATCGTCAATTGTTGTCCAGGTCGAACGTCGGCCGGACATCGGCCTCTTCTACGAAGGTGTCGAATTTCACTGCTCGCTCGATGGTTTCCGGCGCGACTTTCTGCGGCTGGTGGATGGCGCCCGGACGCTGGGCGAGATCATCGACGCCCTCGAAGCGCGCAACCCGAAGCTCTCGCGTGGCGAGCTGATGCAGCGCTGGAGCGCGTTGCACCAGGCGCTCTCGATGTTCAGCCTGTTGGGGTTGCTTCGGTCGGGCGAGATGGCGGCTTAGCGCTTCGCTCATCGATATCTCTGATGGATAGCTCAGGAATTTGGGGCAGGGCCTGGAATTGTTCGGAAACCTTGAAACGGTTGCGGTTGAGCCCCATCTGGCCATCAGACGACCGATGAGCCGGATTTTCCGATGGCCGGTCGTCGCTTGCGCGTTCCGACAACTGCTATGCTCCGTGACACGAGATGACTTCATCCACCGACGACGGCAGCAAGGGAGTCCGAGCGGCGAGTGCTGCCATCTGGCGGACAACCCGGCCGGTTCGGTGGGCGGTTGGCATCGGCGGGCTGTCTGGCTTCGTCTCAGGCGGAATTGGATCGCGCCTCGCGATGCGCGTCATCGCGATGGCCGACTCCTCGTCCGACGGGACATTTACGGACGCTCAAGCCACGGTCGGCGATTTCACATTGGGTGGGACATTGAGCCTGCTCATGCTCGGCGCGATCGCCGGAACGGCCGCTGGGCCGCTGTACCTCGGAATCCGACGCTGGCTGCCAGTGCCTGCCGGTTGGAATGGCGCCGCATTTGGCGTCCTCACGCTCGGGACGGTGGGGCAACCGTTGTTCGACCCCGCGAACGTCGATTTCCAGATCTTCGAACCGTTGCTGCTGACACTCCTCCTGTTCTCGGCGTTGTTCCTTGTGAATGGACTACTCCTCGGGTGGCTCTTGGACCATTTCCAACCAGAACGGTCGCTCGGCCCACGCTCGAGAGTTTCCATCGTCGTGTCGAGCGGACTGTCTATCGTCACGGTTGTCGGCATTCTCGGGCTGGCTGGCGGCATGATTGGGATGTTCGATGACGAAGGTAAGTGCCTGCGCGCGGTCGGCGGTGGAGAAGGCTGCGCGGTGCCTGCGACCCAGTAGCTGCTAAATGGATCCCGTGTTGATGTCACTGCCGCAGAAGGTCTTGGACGACATGGTGGGTTTCCGCTTGAGCCCCGCCCTCTCGTTGTCAGCCTAACTGTCTAAGCTGATGACTACTTCTGTGACTCTGCGTACAAGCCACCCACAACCCGACACCCTCGTACCCGTTCGACTGGCGGGAGTGCATGGGAGTCGAACCCACCCGCGACCGCTTGTGCGGCCGCGCAACCGTTTTGAAGACGGCGGAAGCCACCGGGCCCCCTGCACTCCCGCGCAAACGGTAGCGGGAACGCCGCCAGAAGGGTAGTTGCGCCCCTTTGTGGCCGCTGGCGGCATGCCGCCAAACAATTGTTCGCGGCTCTGTGCGAAGTCGCCTGCATCGACATCCCAATGACCCCCGGAAGATGTCACCGGGCCTCCCGGCCCCAGCGCCCGCCGAGGGGCGCGACTCCTACAGTTCCTGAAGGCTCCAACTGGCGCTGTTGAGCATCACGCCCATGACCATCAGGGCGAGCGCCAACGCGAGGCCCGCGATGCTGAACACCATCGATTGCAGCCGTGCCTTGCGGATCTCGGCGTCGGTCACGCTCTTGCCGTTGGCCTGTGCTTCCAGCCGATCCATCTGCCGTGGCCCGAGGATGAAGATGTGGATTGCAAGCGCCGCGAGCATGAGCAAGAACAGGCTCATCTTGATGATGAAGACCACCCCGAAGCGTAAGTCCGTGAAGCCCACGTCATCGGGTACGCCGTAGTAATCGCGCCAGTCGGCGATCAGGTAGCTCCCGGCCGCCACCAGGAGCACGAGACCCACGCCCCCGATGTATCCGAAGCGCCGCGTGATGGTGCGCATGGCCTTTATCCGGACCTGCATGTCTTCGATACCGCGCGATGCCGGTATCCAGGCATAGGCGAGAAA
>JANPDX010000619.1:0-8080 GCA_031431695.1 Dehalococcoidia bacterium | reverse complement strand
GCGCCGATATTCATCGGCACTGTCCACAGCCGCCCGCTTGTCACGCGCGAAACGAGTGAAGCCGTGACCGTCACGCTTGTCCGCTTCAGTGATGGGGGCCGCAACAAGCGCCACACCCACACGGCCGATCAGATTCTCTACATCACCGAAGGGCACGGCATCGTCGCGAGCGAAACCGACGAGCACCGGGTAAGTACCGGCGACATCGTCCACGTTCCGGCCGGGGAAGTGCATTGGCACGGTGCGGTTCCGGGAGGGCACATGGCCCACCTTTCCATCCTCCCTCCGAGCGAAACCAGGGTGTTCGATGACTGATGGCCTCATTCCGGCCGAAACCCATGCGATGATCGGGCAACTACTCAGCGAGCCGGTGACCGGGGCCATTACCGCCCGTGACGCGCAGTGCTTCGCCCTTGCCGCTGACGACCTCAACCCGCTCTACTTCGACGAGTCCACCGCGCGAGCCGCCGGATATCGCCGGGCATGATCACCTCGCCGGGGCTGCGTTCCTCCCAGACTTCCAGTGATACGGCGAGAGTCCGGCTGCCGCGGCGTCCGGGCAATTGAGCCCAGCGACAAGCTAAAGCGGCAGCGAACCAGGCGATGACCGGCCACGCCGCGCGCCGATCCCGAAATCGCGCGTGTGCCCAGGCTTTCGGTAGGATACGGCTCTATGGTGAGGCTCCTGCGTTTCCACCTCGCGCCATATCGCAAATGGCTCCTGGCGGTCCTCGTTTTCCAGGCTATCCAAGCCACTGCGTCATTGCTTTTGCCTTCACTCAACGGTGACATCATCGACAAGGGCGTGCTACGCGGCGACACGGGCCACATCTGGTCGATCGGGGCGACGATGGTGGCCGTCAGCGCTGTTCAGGGGGTGTTCTCTGTTGCCGCAGTCTACTGCGGCTCCAAGGCGGCGATGGGTTTCGGACGGGATGTGCGCGCGGCACTCTTCCACCGAGTGACCGAGTTTTCGGCCAGGGAAGTCAACCTCTTTGGCGCGCCTTCGCTCATCACTCGAATCACCAACGATGTGCAGCAGGTCCAGATGCTCGTCCTCATGAGCTGCACGATGGTGGTGGCCGCTCCGTTGACCGTCGTTTTCGGCGTGTTCATGGCGATGCGGCAGGACCTCGGGATGTCGTGGTTGCTGGCCGTGAGCCTGCCTCTCCTGATGGTGGTCCTGGGGGCGATCATCTCGCGTATGGTCCCGCAGTTCAGGCTCATGCAAGAACGGCTGGACAACATCAATGCCGTTCTTCGAGGGCAGATTGTTGGGATGCGGGTGGTGCGGGCCTTTGTCCGGGAGCCAGTGGAAGTCCAGCGTTTTCACACGGTGAACGAGGACTTGACCCAGACCTCGCTCAGGGCCGGGCGACTCATGGCCCTGATGTTCCCCACGATGATGCTGGTCGTGAACGCATCGAGCATCGCTGTTATCTGGTTCGGAGGGCACCGAATCAACAGCGGGGACATGTCCATCGGTTCGCTGGTGGCGTTTCTCACCTACTTTTCGCTGATCATGATGGCGGTGATGATGGCGACCATGGTTGCGATGATGGCTCCCCGCGCGGCCGTCTCGGCTGAGCGCATCCAGGAAGTTCTCGACACGTTTTCTTCGGTGGCGCCTCCCAGCTCGCCAATCACGGACCTGGTATCGAAGGGCCGCCTCGATCTCCGCGACGTTGGCTTCCGCTACCCGGGCGCGGAACACGCCGTCCTCGAAGGCATTTCGTTCAGCACGTTGCCCGGACAAACGACTGCGATCATTGGGAGCACGGGATCGGGTAAGACGAGCCTGGTCAATTTGGCCGCTCGCCTGTTCGATGTCACGTCCGGCGCGGTGCTGTTCGACGGCGTGGACATCCGGCAACTCGACCCCGAGATCCTCTGGCAGCGAATCGGCCTCGTCCCGCAGAAGCCCTACCTGTTCGCGGGTTCGGTCGCGAGCAACCTGCGCTACGGAAAGCCGGATGCGACCGACGATGAGATTTGGATGGCCCTCGAAGTGGCGCAGGCGGCGGACTTCGTCAAGGCGATGCCTGGCGGTCTCGACGCGGAAATCACTCAGGGCGGCATCAACGTTTCGGGTGGCCAACGCCAGCGCCTGGCTATGGCCCGCGCCCTCGTACGCAAGCCGGAAGTGTACCTTTTCGACGATTCGTTCTCGGCGCTCGACCTGGCGACCGACGCCCGCCTGCGCGCGGCTTTGCGGCCGTATACGAAGGACGCCTCGGTGATCATCGTCGCCCAACGGTTCTCGACGATCATGCACGCGGACCAGATCCTCGTGCTGGAAGACGGCGAGACCGTGGGCCTGGGAACGCACGAGCAACTGCTCGCAACCTGCCCGACCTACGCCGAGATCGTGGAATCACAGGCCGGAGAGGGGACGGCAGCATGAGCTCCGAGGAGAAACCCGAGCCGGCGTTCCGGCCGCCACCGCAGGCTGGTCAGCCCGGCATGCGAATGGGCTCGTTTGGGATGCCAACCGAAAAGCCAAAGGACTTTGGGGCAGCCACGCGGCGACTGCTTCGGCTTCTTCGCGTCGAGCGCCGCCTCGTCGCAATCGCCATCGTGATGACGATTGCGAGCGTCTGTATGAGCGTGGCGCTCCCCAAGATACTTGGCCGCGCCACAGACGTCATCGTGAATGCCCTCTTCACCCGAAGCGCGATGGACTTCGACCAACTGGGCCGGATTCTGGGCCTGGCTGGCGCCTTCCTCCTGGGATCATGGGCACTGCAATACGGGATGTCCTACCTGTTGGCCGGCGTAGTCCAGCGCACGATGTACCGCCTCCGTGCCGACGTCGAAGATAAGCTCAACCGTCTGCCGCTCAGCTACATCGATCGCGCACCACGTGGTGACCTGTTAAGCCGCGTGACAAACGACATCGACAACATTTCCCAGAGCCTCCAGCAGTCGATCTCGCAATTGCTGACCCAGGCCCTCACGCTCGTCGGCACGGTCGCGATCATGATCTGGATCTCCTGGCAACTGTCCCTCGTGGCCCTTGTGACTATCCCGCTAACCATGGTGATGATGCGGGCCATCGCCAAGCGTTCTCGTACGCGCTTCATAGGGCAATGGAAGGACACTGGAAAACTCAATGGCCAGGTCGAAGAGACGTTCACCGGCCACGCGATCGTCAAGGCTTTCGGCCGCCAACGAGAGGTCGAACGCGTTTTCCGCGAGACCAACGACGACCTCTATGACGCCAGTTTCGGCGCTCAGTTCGTCTCCGGAATCATTCAGCCCGCGACGATGGTGGTGGGCAACCTGAACTTTGTTGCCATCGCCGTACTTGGCGGGATACAAGTGGCCAATGGCGGCATGACGATTGGCGGCGTCCAGGCCTTCATCCAGTACTCGCGAAGCTTTACGCAGCCGCTGTCCTGGATGGCCTCGATGGTCAACCTCTTGCAGTCTGGCATTGCTTCGGCCGAGCGGGTTTTCGAACTCCTTGATGCCGAAGAGCAGACTCCGGAGGTATCGACCTACGAGCCCATGACCCAAATCACGGGCCGGGTCGAGTTCTCAAACGTCTCCTTCTCGTACGACCCGGAGCGGCCGCTCATCACCGGTCTCTCACTAGTGGCCGAACCAGGCCGGACCGTCGCCATTGTCGGTCCGACGGGAGCCGGCAAGACGACGCTCGTGAACCTGATCATGCGGTTCTATGAACTCGACCGTGGACAGATCACGATCGACGGCCGCGACATCTCGGCAATGCCCCGCAGGGAGTTGAGGTCTCAGATAGGCATGGTGCTCCAGGACACGTGGCTGTTCAGCGGGACAATTCGGGAGAACATTGCCTACGGCAACCTTGGCGCGAGCAACGAGCAGATCCTCGAGGCGGCCCGTGCGACGTATGTCGATCGCTTCGTGCACTCGCTGCCTGATGGCTACGAGACGAAGCTCGATGACGACGGCAGCTCTGTGAGCGCGGGTGAGCGTCAGCTCATTACGATCGCCCGCGCGTTCCTGGCCGATCGTCCCATCTTGATCCTTGACGAGGCCACGAGCTCAGTCGATACACGCACCGAAGTCCTGGTCCAGCACGCCATGGCGGCCCTGCGGTCGCAGCGCACCAGCTTCGTGATCGCCCACCGCCTCTCCACGATCCGAGATGCCGAGACAATTCTCGTGATGGACGGCGGCCAGATCGTCGAGCAAGGCAACCACTTTGAATTGCTCGCCCGCGAGGGCCATTACGCGAACCTGTATAACGCCCAGTTCGCCGGCGCAGTGGAAACGATCGCATAAGCGCGGTGGTTTCGCGCGAACGCTATCGAATGCTCGTGGGCATCTCTAGCCTCGGCTGCCGCCTTTGCGGGTTTCGACAGGCCCCGGCAGGTCCCGGACGAAATCGACCGAACCGGTGCGCCACGCCTGCGGGCCTGGTGCTCACCTCCGTGCCTCCGCGGCGAACGACCGCCGGAAGTTCGAAGGGAGATCAAGACAATGACGACACCGGTGGCAGCGACAACCTTCGCCGTGAAGTCCCACAACTCACCCGACGACGTCCGTACGCCGAACAAGACACGTGTTGAAGTAGTCCAGCTTGAAGACTTCACTCTGGGCCGCTTCAACTTCGAGCCGGGCTGAAGTTGGTGGGAATGCATCAAGCCGGTGGTCAAAACCGACTCATGCCAAGTCTCGCATGTCGGGTACGCCGTCTCAGGGCGGCTTACGGTCCGCCTGGGAGATGGGACCGAGAAGACCCTTGTCCGGGGCGATTCCTACACAATCCCGCCTGGACACGATGCCTGGGTCGAAGGCGCTGAGAGCTTCGTCGGAATCGAAGTGATGAGCGCAGCCCAGTACGCGAAGGCGTAAGCAGGCGTCGAGAGCGCGACCCGCTGTGGCCGACACGAAGAGTGATTCGTGGTGGTTGTTTGGCTGTTGCAACACCCCGAGCGCGGCACGGTGTAGATTCTCGGGGAAAGCGGCGCCCAAAAAGGGCCCCGTAGAGGTAACTCCATGGAACCTAAGTATCAATTTTTCTTTTTCCTGGTCGCGTTGGTGTGTTTCGTGGCTTCGGCGATCTTCGACCTCGACAAGAGAAAATTGAAAAGCGTTGCTAGCCTGAACATGGTTAGCCTTGGCCTGGCGTTCTTCGACTTCGTGTTTATGTGGAATGCCTACAAAGCTATCTAACACGGGGTTCGCTCGGCTGGTTGCGTGCGGCTCATGGACGCGCCCCAGTTCTACGGTCGCTCGGCGCTGGTGAACTTCGTGGGCCGCGGGTTCGCTCGTGAACGGACGCCCGGGCGGTTAGATCACAAGGCGGACGCGGCCGAATGCGCGGCTGGGGGGCATTCGATGGCAAAGGGCCAAGAGAAGCCAGGAAAGACCAACAAGCCGAAGGTGACCACCAAGGCGAAGCAGGCCAAGAAGGCAGAGAAGAAGGCCGCGGCCAGCTAACCGAGCCCGTCCGGGTCGTTCGGCCCCGAATTTCGGAGTGGCTTCCGTGGTGTGCACCGTGGCGAGGTTTCCCGACCATCTGCGTAGCCCTGCGCAGGCATGGCTATCCGCCAGACGAGCTAGTTGCGGGATTTCGGCGAGCAGTGGAGCCGAAGGCCATCAGTCGCTCTTGTGAAGGAAATTGCGACTAAATGTTAGGACTTCCTCGTTCACGGAGACAGAACAGTTTACGTATTAGTGGCACAATTAGCGCCAAATATGGTGCAAAACAGCCAAATTCGGTTTGCCATCTCTGGATGATCACGGTAGGGTCTAGGTGATGAGCAAATCACTGCTTATTTGTTGAGTCATCTGCTAATGATGCAGATCTCTTGATCGTTCCAGTCAACTAGGAGGTTGCAGAATGTTTGCACGACAGGTCACCATGCAGCTGAAGCCCAAGGGCCAGGCGAATTTCACCAAGGCCATCGAAACGGAGATCATTCCCCTTCTCCGCGAACAGCGTGGCTTCAAGGACGAAATCACGTTCGTCCTCGCGGATCAGACGAAGGCCGTGGCCATCAGCCTTTGGGATCAGAAGGCGAACGCGGACGCCTACGAGCACACCGGATATCCGAAGGTGCTGAAGGCCCTGACTGCCGTCTTAGAGGGAACTCCTCGGGTTGAGACCTACGAAGTCTCCAATTCGACCTTCCACAAGCTCGCCGGTGGTATCCAGGTCTAAGACCTCAGAGCCCCAGTTAAACCTGAGAGAGGGTCGGACATGGTTCGACCCTCTCTCTTTGTGCGTCTCCAACCTGTAGATATCTCTACGCTGTCCGTGTTCAAGCACGGCTTTCAAGCGTGCTCTCCGCGTCGCTGCACAGAGTTGCCGTCGGGTCGCTGAGCACTGATTGAACCGCCCGGTTTGGCGTGGGTCTCGCAGCGGAGTTGCTGGACGTCGGGGCCGGCTGAGTTACCAACCAGCTGGTAACTCGTTGGGCGCAGCCATCTCGCCGGGTCCTTGTGGGATGCATGACCATCCGGCCTGAAGTACAGACTGACGAAGGTAAAGTCACCTAACTGACGATATGGATGAAGAATGTTACACATTCTTAGAGGAGTTGTATGCTTGGTTTCCGGCAAGGACTAGTTGCAAGGCTGGTTCGATATTCAGGCCGGATAGGCAGGCTGAATCGCCAAACGAGACAACGGAGAGGGCTCATGGTCAGTCCTCCCAAACGGCAAGCACCAGTACAGGATGGTGCTCTCGGAACTCAAGTCATGGGCCATCCAGGTTTGGCTCGATCGTGAGTTAGACCGTGGACTCGGCGTGCCCACGGTGGTTGGAATGTGGCGGACGCTCCAGGCATCGCTGTCCCGTGCGAAGCAGCTTCGGCGTGTTGCCGAGAACGAGGCGGCGGGCGGGCTCATCCAATTACCATCGCATACGTCGAGGCCGGCAAAGCATCTCGAGCCGAACGAGCTATCGCATTTTCGGGACACGCTTGTTCACCAGGCCACCGAAGGGAAAAGCCATTTCGAGTGTGCAGAAGCGACCGTCCTCTACATCGGGTTGACCACGGGAATGCGTAACGAAGAGATCCTGGGATTGGCCTGGGACGATGTCGTGCTTGAGCCCGATGGCGTATCGGGACGGATACACGTCCATCGTGTCCTCCAACGGGTCAGGGACCTCGGAGCATCCGAGAAGACACACACGAACGGTGAGATCATTCGCCCCAAGAAGTTAGTAATAGGCACTCCAAAGTCAGCGGCGGGCGACCGATGGATAGACCTGTTCCCGGATGCTGTGGCCATGCTCCGGGCCGAACGCGACCGTCAACGGCTTGCGAAGTGGGAACCACTTCCGGAAGGCAACCTTGTCTTTCGCACCCGGTATCAACGGCCGCTGAGTGACGTTTATCTCAATCAGCGGATGGCCAGAGTCTGTAAGGCCGCCGGCATTCCTTACCGCAGCTTCTACGCATTGAGGCATACGGCCGCTTCGGTCGGAGTTCATGTCGGGGAGAATGCCGTTTCATTGGCCCAGTTCCTCGGCCATGCCGACCCTGCGACCACAAATCGGATCTATGCCCGGATGTTCGATGAGCACAAGCTGAACCGTATGGAGAAGATGCAGTCGTTCATGCAGGGGCCGGCGGAAGTGGTCATCGATGGACTGTGAATCCGGAAGTGCTCTGGCGCGTCCGAGGCGGGTCGCCGCACGATGTTTGCACATGGCCACTGCCTTCCGACTGCAAATGAGATCTGAATTCGGGCAAATCTCAAAGCCGAGCACCTGTCCTCGAAGACGACCGCAAGAGAAGAGAGGATCCAACATGGGAGACATAAAAAATAGAGACGAGGCCGACGCCGCTCGTCAGGAAGCGAGACTTCGTCGGCTGGCACGGCGGGAAGGTCTCATCTTGGAGAAGTCTCGAACCAGGAACGAGCGAGTTTGGGGATGGCAACTGTTTCGAATAGTGGATCCGGCCACGAATTTCGTTGTGGCGGGAAGCCAGGGCAATGGCTACTCGATGAACCTCGATGAGGTCGAAAAGTACCTGAACGAGGAAGCTAACTAACCGGCAATATGCTTCTCGGCGAAGCCGAGGGGGTGCTTCTAAGCAGGCGTCTCTCACCTCGCTTGATCAGTGCCAAGTCGGAT
>JANPDX010000618.1:0-5070 GCA_031431695.1 Dehalococcoidia bacterium | reverse complement strand
AGACTCATAGCGAGATGTGGGCAACCGAGACGCACTTCGTCGTGACTACTCGCCTGCAAGCTTTCGAATCTGAAAACCCGACCTACGATTCGGAACGGCGTTTCGAATTTCCGCGGCAATGACCCCGCCTACGCCAAACAGCGCAGCGGCTGGTTGCCGTTGTAGATCAGCATCTCAGCGAAGAGCTGCTGGTAGTCCAGCGGCATCCCCCAGCGTTCGCCCCGAAGCTCCGAGTATGCCCGGTGCAGGTTTGGTACGAGCCGCTCGGCGTCGTGAAGGTCCTTGAAGCGCCCGAGGTCGAGGCCCTGCGCGAGTTCCAGTGGCGGTGTGCCTGCTTCGATACCGCGCTTCGCGGTCTCCTGGATGAACTCGACATAGGCGCGTACGTCGCCAATCGCCGAGGGCCCACAGTCCGGCCCGTGGCCCGGCACGATCGTCTCGGCGCCGAGAGCTTCGATGCGGTCGAGTGCCTGGAGCCACCCACCGATCGATCCGCCGAGTGCGAACGGTGTGCCGCCATTGAAAACCACGTCGCCGCTGAACAGCAGCTTGCGCTCCGGGATCCAGGCGACGATGTCGTTCGTGGTGTGCGCGGGACCCACGAAGATGAGTTCGATCTTCAGGTCATCCACATAGGTCGAGAGCGTGTCTTCGAAGGTGACGGTCGGTGGCGTCATCGGGCAATCGCCGAAGTCGACCATCGGAAATAGCGAAATCGCCGCCTGTCCTCTGGCGATCACTTCTCGACGGCAACGTTCGCTCGCGATGATCGCGCTGTCCGCGAACATGAAGTTGCCATGCGTGTGGTCGCCGTGGCTGTGCGTGTTCACCAACGCCGTCACTGGCAGCGGCGTAACCGCACGGACCGCGGCATGAAACGCCCGCGCCCGCGCCTCGGTGCCGGTCGTATCGATTACGGTGGCTGACTGGGAGCCCACAATGGCCCCGGCGTTGTTCAGGAACCAGCTGCCATCGAGCTGGATGTAGGCGAAGATCCCGCGGCTCACCTCTTCAACGGTCGGTGGCGGGATTTCGGCGTGGACTGGAACAACGGTCGATGACATACGGATCCTCCTCGGAGGACGCATTCAAACACGCCCTCAGGTAGATTCCAAGCCCGAGGGCCCGCGCTGGGCCCGGGCCGCGGGCCCCTTTTCGAGCCGCGCCGCCACCAGAGAAAGCATGTAGTTCGGGATGAAGTACAGGAGCGCCACCACCGTCAGCACCTCGATCGTGTGATTCCCGAGCGCCGGCGACTCGTACAGGATTTTACCCCGCCGCAGCAGTTCCTCGATCGCAATCAGCGCCGCCAGCGACGTGTCCTTGTAGAGCGTGATCAGTTGGCTAACGAGCCCCGGTGACATGCGCCGCAGCGCCATCGGCACCGCCACGTAGCGCATGGACTGCATGTAGCTCAGGCCGATGGTCCGGCTCGCTTCGATCACCCCTTTCGAGATGGAGAGAATGCCCGCCCGCATGATTTCGGCCACTACCGCGCTGTTGTAGAGCGCCAGCGCGAGGATCGCCGATGACTTCGGCGTCAGGTCACCGGTGGTCTCATCGACGAACCAGTCGAGCAAGAAAATGTCTCGCGCCCAGCCCGTGTTAAAACGCCCCGCGCCGAAGAACACGAAGAACATGAGCAGCAGCAGCGGCGTCGCCCGGAAGGCTTCCACGTATGCGGTCGCCAACACCCTCACAATCGGCACCGGCGAAAGCCGCGCGACCGACATCAGTACCCCGATGACGAGAGCCAGCGAAATTCCCGCGATAGCAACCTGGACGCTGATCCAGAGCCCCTCGAAGAGGAATCGCCAGTACGGCCACTGCTTGAACAGATCCCAATCACCCGGCAGCAGGTCGAGGAATCCTCCCCACAGCGCGTCCATCAGCGAGACCTCGCCACGCGGCGCTCAAGCCGGTTCGATGCGAACGCAAGGGGCAGCGTCAGCGAGAGGTACAGCACGCCCGCCAGCGCAAAGAGTTCGAACGTCTGGAAGTTGTCCTGCTGAATGTTGTCGGCGGTCTGCAGCAGTTCCCGCACGCCGATTGCGGAGACCAGTGCGCTGTTTCGGAAGAGCGCGCTGAAGATACTCGTCAGCAAAGGCACGGAAATCCGCAAGGCCTGCGGTGCGACCACGTAGATCCGCGCCTGCAGATAGTTCAGGCCCAGCGAGCGGGCCGCCTCGGTCTGGCCTTTGTCTATGGACAATAGGCCGCTGCGCAGCGCTTCCGCCGTATAGGCTGCCGTGTACATCGTCAGGCCAATGAGCCCTGCCTTGAACGGCGAGAGCAAGAACCAATCGGGGCGGCCAACCACTGGCAGGATCAGCTTCGGCAGCGCGAAGAACAGGAAGAACAGTTGCACCAGCAGGGGCGTGTTCCGGAACCATTCCACATACGCGCCCGATGCAAACCGAAGCAGACGTGATTCCGAGGTCCTCAGCAGCGCCAGCGTCCCGCCAACCACCATCGCCAGGGCAAACGAAAGCAGCGTGAGGATCACCGTCATCCGGTAGCCGCGCAGCAGCTCCGGGTAATGTTCGCGGAGCTGTTCCCACGCGTCGTTCCAGAAACCGCGCGCCCCATAGCTGGCGCCGAATACCGCGAAGGCAACGCCCGCGGCGGCCAGCCCGCGGCCAGCCCAGAGCGCAACCGGGAACCATGACCGCCGGTGCCCCGGCCGCGCCTGGGCCACCTCCACTCCCACCCAGAGTGGCAGGGCGAGCAGGAAGTAGCCCCAGATGAGCAGAGCCTGGACGCTCAAGCGCGGTCTTTCTCCCCCTCCCCACTTTTACCGTGGGGAGGGGGTACTTGAGTGGGGTTTAGTTCGTTGGCGGGAGCTTCGCCCGTGCTTCGGCGGCCTTCTGGAGGCCCTCTACCTTGCCCAGGTACTTCTCGTAGATCTTGTCCCAGGTGCCGTCGGCGAATTGCTTCACCAGCAACGCATCAACAAACGCCACCATGTCGGTCTTACCCTTCTTGATGCCGATGCCGTAGGGCTCCTGGGTAAACTGGCCGCCGACGAGCTTGATCGTGGCGTCGTTGGCTGCGAACCCGGCCAGGATGATGTCGTCGGTCGAAACCGCCTCTACCCGCCCGTCTTTCAACGAACTCACGCAGGCCGCGTATCCGGTCAACGAAAGCAGGTTTGCCTGCGGCGCCTTGGCAACGACGTTCTTTTCCGAAGTGGAACCCTGTACCGAGCAGACGTTCTTGCCGTTCAAGTCGGCGACCGTCTTGATCGTGGTGTTGTCCTTCTTCACGAGGATCGACTGGCCCGCGAGGTAGTACGGCCGCGAGAACTCGATTTGTGTCTTGCGGTCGGCATTGATGGTCATCGTGGCGATGATCAGGTCAACCTTGTCTTCCTGCAGGAACGGGATCCGGTTCGCGGAGACGGACTCCACAAACTCGATCTGTTCTTCCTTCAGGCCCAGTGCTTTGCCGATCTCCTTCGCCATCTGCACGTCGAAGCCATCGACTTTGCCGGTGGCCGGGTCTTTCAACCCGAATCCTGGCTGGTCGAATTTCACACCAACGGTCAGTTTGCCCTTGGCAACGATCTTCGCCATCGTCGAATCGGGGGCGAAGGTCGGCGCGGCGGCCTTCGTCGGAGCGGTCGTGGCGCTTCCGCCGGTGTCGTCGTCATCGTCGCCACACGCCGCGAAAAGCGCCACAGCGCCAATCATCGTGAGCAGCATCAACAGGAATCGTGGGTAGAGTTTCAAGAGTCCTCCTCGACTGGTGGAGCCGATTGCTCCGGGTTTGGTGCGGACTGCCGGGCTTCCGGCGGCCCGCGTTGGCTAATGGACGAGGATCCTCCCCAGGAACCGTTGCGTCCGTTCGCTTTTCGGCCGTTCGAATACATCGGCCGGGCTGCCCTTTTCTTCCACGCGGCCATCCACCATGAAGAACACCCGGTGGGCGGCCTCGCGTGCAAAGCCCATTTCGTGGCTGACCACCAGCATCGTCATGCCTTCCCTCGAAAGGTCCCGCATGACGTCCAACACTTCCTTGATCATCTCCGGGTCGAGCGCACTCGTCGGCTCATCGAACAGCATGACCTTCGGCTCCATCGCCAGCGCCCGCGCAATGGCCACGCGCTGCTGTTGGCCGCCTGAGAGTTGTGCCGGGAACGCGCCGGCCTTTTCGGGAATGCCTACCCGTTCAAGCAGCTTCATTGCGCGCGCATCGGCCACTTTCGCGCTCTCTTTGCGCACCTTTCTCGGCCCAAGCGTGATGTTCTCGATGACCGACATCTGTGGAAACAGGTTGAATGCCTGCTGGACCATGCCCACCTGCGAACGCAGCGCGTTCACATCCGTATGGCGCTCGTGTACCGAGACCCCGTCGACAATTACGGCGCCATCATCGATCGTCTCAAGCCGGTTTACGGTTCGCAGCAGGGTGCTCTTGCCCGATCCGGATGGCCCGATAATGACGATCGTCTCGCCCGGCGCTATCTCTTCGCTAATCCCGTTCAAGACAACGTTTTGCCCGAAGCTCTTCGTGACATGCTCGAAAGTGACCGAAGCGCTACTCATCGTGGGAGTATAACGCCGAGTTTCCGTTGAAAGGTCAGCTTAGCCCGCGAAGGCCGCGGCAATTGCCTGCAACTGGCGCATGTGGTCGAGATCGTGGACACGCATGAACAACAGCCATTCGCGCCAGGTGAAATCTCCGAACATCGGATGCGTCATCGCGACATCGAGGTGTTCGTTGCCCGCAGCGGTCGCCACGCGTTCGTAAAACGGCACGCGAATCGCCAGGTACGCTTCCCAGCAGTCGGCCGATGAAGCGAGTCCGGGGCGTGTTTCGCCGGAGATGGTGTCGCTGGCCCGTGCTGGCAGCGCCCCCGAATCCAGGATCCCCATGATTGATGCAGCGCCGTGTTCGCTCATTTCGAGGATGTGAGTCCAGACCTCTGCCGCGGACCATTCACCCTCGGCCGGCCGCTCGTTGAACCTTGCCGCTGGCACGGTCGCCCCGACTTCCCCCAGCGGCGCGCAATCGGTCCGGACCTTGGACACCAGGTCGGGCATGCTCATCTTGGCCGCCTGGGCGACG
>JANPDX010000617.1:0-3574 GCA_031431695.1 Dehalococcoidia bacterium | reverse complement strand
TCCCTGCTGTTCGAAACCCAGGAAGTCCGGGACTTGCTGACCATTCTCACCGCAATCGACGACCCGACCGACCAGGTGGCCGTCGTGGCGGCGCTACGTTCGCCGGGCTTCGGATGCAGTGACGAACGCCTCTACAACTTCATCGTCGCGCGCGGCTCGTGGGACTACCGGCGCGCCGCGCCCGAAGGCTTCCCCCTCGACGACATCGTCGCGCAGTCGATGGCGGGCCTCAAAGACCTGAACGAGCAGCGATGGTGGCTCGATACCGCCGAAATGGTCGATCTCGTCATTCGCCGCTGCCGGCTCTTTCAGGTGGGATTTGGCACGCGCCGCCCGCGCGATTCGTGGCAGCGGCTGCGGTTCATCCACGAACAGGCCCGCGCTTTCAATCGCGCCGGACAGCGCAGCCTCCGGCAGTTCGTCCGGTTCATGGAACGCCAGGCCGAAGAACAGGCCCTTGTCACCGACACAGCCATCGCTGAAAGCGACGACGACGCGGTCCGGATAATGACCGTCCACGCGTCCAAAGGCCTCGAGTTCCCGATCGTCATCCTTACTGGCCTGAACGCGGAGATGGCGCGCGATAACGACCGCCTTCTCTGGGACAAGGACCACAAACCCGAAGTCCGGCTCGGGAACGAAACCGCGGGCTACTTCGAAACCGCGGGCTTCGGTGCCCTCAAGTCCTACGAAAGCTCGATGGGGCGCCTTGAGAAAGACCGCCTCTTGTATGTCGCAGCCACACGCGCCCGTGACCACCTGGTCATGAGCGTTTTTCACAAAAAGCCCACTGGCGCCGCCTCGCATCAATCTCGCCATGCCAAAGATTCCTGCACGCTCGCCGAGTGTGTGTACGCCATCTGTGACGAACGGCCCGAACTCTGGCTTGCTGCCGAACCGGTGGATTCTCTCCCGGCGGTACTGGCGGCCGCCCAACCTGCCGAGACCGACACCCCGGCATCGCGCGCGGACTGGAAGGCTGAACGCATCGCCCTCATCGCCGCCAACACGCGCAGGAAGGTGCTGTCGGCAACGGCCATCGCGAAAGCGGTAGGCCCGGCTTTCGAACCCGCCGACGCCAAGGACGAAGCCGAAGACGACGAGGCGCCATGGCGCCGAGGCCGGGCCGGGACTTCGATTGGTCGCGCCGTCCATGCCGTCCTGCAGACCATCAACCTGGCGACCGGCGCCGGCCTGGAAGCAACCGCCCGCGCGCAGGCGGCCGCCGAAGGCGTGCCCGGGCGTGAAGCCGAAATAGCCGCTCTCGTGCGCTCGGCCCTGGAGTCGCCCTCGGTCGTCGAAGCCGTCAGCGGGGGCCGCTACTGGCGCGAGGTCTACGTTGCCGCTCCCATTGCGGATGCCACGGTCGAGGGCTTCATCGACCTCCTCTACGAAGGTCCGGATGGCCTGGTCGTGGTCGACTACAAGACCGACGCCGTGCGCACCGACGCCGAAATCGAGGCAGCTCTCGGCCGCTACCGGCTCCAGGGCGCCGCCTACGCACTCGCCCTCCAGGAGACACTCGGCAAGCCCGTCGCTCGCTGCGTCTTCGTCTTCGTCCGCCAGGGCCACAGCGCGGAGGAACGCGAAACCGCCGACCTCCCGGCCGCCCTCGAAGAAATCCGGTCGAGAATCCCGGCACTCGTCTAACTGGGCCGGGCCGGCATGGGATCGTCAGTCGCCTAACCGGGTAGCCGGCTCGTCCTGCTGGGTGGTGCCCGCGGGCGCGGCCGCGCTCATTGCGCTCGATCGGGCACGGCGCTTCGCTATCCGATTCCTGGCGCCGAACCCAACTACTCCGGGCTGACCCGGCTCGAACGGTGTAGCATCCTGAGTTATGATTCGTGCCGCCGCGAGCCAGGTCACTCGGGTCGTGCCCACATACCGCGATGGGCAATGGCGGCATGGCGATGACCAGCTTGCCGTCGAGGAGCCACTGGAGATCCGGGTCGCCTGGGACGACGGCGTATCCAGCGGCAAGCAGCCCATCACCATCACCATGCGCACACCCGGCCATGACTTTGAACTTGCTGCTGGCTTTCTGTTCGGCGAGGGCATCGTGTCCGCTCGCTCCGACATCGAACAGATTGGCTATTGCCGCGATGTCATGAGCGAAGAAGAGCGCTGCAACACGGTGCTCGTCACACTCCGGCCGGGCCTCGGGCTAAACCTCCAGCGCCAGGAGAGAAACTTCACCACCACCAGTGCCTGCGGTGTCTGTGGCAAAGCCTCGCTCAGCGCGCTCGCAATCAAAGGCTGTGAGGCGTTGCCGATAGAACAATCGATTACGGCGAACCAGATCTGCCGTCTCCCGGCCTTACTCCGCGAAGCTCAGGCGGACTTCCGCAGTACTGGAGGCGTCCATGCGTGCGGCCTTTTCGAACCTGGCGGCAGCCTGATCGGTCTGCGCGAGGATGTCGGGCGGCATAACGCGTTCGACAAGCTGGTGGGCGAGCGCTTCCTCGCCAACGACGCGACCGGCATGGCCGGGAACGTCGCCGTCTTGAGCGGCAGGGCGAGCTTCGAACTCCTCCAGAAGTCGTTGATGGCGCGAATCCCCATCGTTGTAGCCCTGGGCGCCCCGTCCAGTCTCGCGGTCCAGATTGCGGAGAGCTTCAATATCACCCTGGCAGGTTTTGCTCGCGAATCAGGCTTCAACGTTTACGCGGGCGCGGAGCGCATCCGTGGCTGACCCGGCGCGCACGTTCGCGCCGTGGGATGCCGGCCATGCACGAGGGATCGTCGAACGGCTCAAGTCCCTGCCCGGCGCAGCTTTGCCGGTACTCCACGCCCTGCAGGAATACTTCGGCTACATCCACGATGACGCGATCCCACTCGTTGCCGAAGCTCTCAACCTGTCGAAGGCTGAGATAGTTGGCGTCGTCCATTTTTACGATGACTTCCGCACCAGTGCTCCGCCCACACACGTCCTCCAGGTTTGCCGCGCCGAAGCCTGCCAGGCGATGGGTTGCGATCCACTCCTCGCTCATGTCGAGGAACTGTTAGGCATCACCGTGGGCGAGACCACCGCCGATAGCTCCGTCGAGCTTCGCACCGTCTATTGCCTGGGCAACTGCGCCATGTCTCCAGCGGTCATGTTCGACCACCGCCTTTACGGCCGGGTGACCACCGCCCGCATTGACCGCATTCTGAGTGGGTCGCCGTCATGAGCCCGACGACGATTTGGGTTCCCGACGACGCGGCAGCCCGTTCGGTTGGTGCCGACGAGGTGGTGGCCTCGATTCAGGCTGAAGCAGCAGCCCGCGGTATTGAGGTTGACGTCCGTCGCAACGGCTCGCGAGGGATGTTCTGGCTCGAACCGCTCGTCGAAGTTGCGACAGCGGAAGGCAGAGTGGCCTATGGACCGGTCGATGTCAGCGACGTGCCCGCACTCTTCGAGTCCGGCTTCCTCACGGGCGGCGGCCACCGGCTGGGCCTCGGGCTCACCGAGGAGATTCCTTTCCTGGCCCGGCAGCAACGCATCACATTCCAACGCTGCGGTGTCATCGAGCCGCTATCAATCGCTGGCTATCTTGCGCATGGTGGGTTCAAGGGCCTGCAGCGTGCGCTCGAG
>JANPDX010000616.1:0-21798 GCA_031431695.1 Dehalococcoidia bacterium | reverse complement strand
GCGCTGAAGAAGTCGACGTTCGGGTACAGCGGCTTGCCTTCGAGCTTGCGCGCAAGGTAGTCGCGCAGCTTCAGGCTCAGGTCGAAGTACTTGCGGTCCGGCGACACGTCGGCCAGTTCGTAGCCCAGCTTCTCAAGAATGATCGCGCGCGGGTCCGTCGTCTTGTAGACGCGGTGGCCGATGCCCATGACGCGTTCGCCCCGCGCAAGTAAGGCTTCGACGTGAGCCGGGATGTTCTGTTCGCTGCCGATAGCTTCGACCAGTTTGTAGACTGCTTCGTTCGCGCCGCCGTGCAGGGGGCCTTTGAGCGTGCCGATGGCCGAAGCAATCGCGCTGTACATGTCGCTCAGGGTCGATGCCGTCACCAGCGCTGAGAACGTCGAAGCGTTCATCTCGTGCTCGGCGTGCAGGATCATTGCGACATCGAACACGCGGGTCTCAAGCTCGTTCGGTTCTGTGCCGTTCAGCATCCAGAGGAAGTTCGCCGAATGCCCAAGGTCGTCGCGAGGAGGAACCGGGGCGAGGCCCTGGCGCAGGCGATGGAAGGTGGCAAGGACGGTCGGCATGATCGCCGTCAGCCGGGCAGCCGTTTGCTTCAATTGAGCGTTGGTGAGGTCACTGGAAGCCGGGTCCAGCGCTCCAGCGATGATTACCGCCATCTCGAGAGCCCGCATCGGCCGGATCTGGCCCACGATTTCGGTCAGGATCCGCACGTTCATGTCCGATAGCTCGCGCTCAGACAGCAGCGTCTGTTTGAGGGTGGCGAGTTCTGCCGAATTCGGTAGTCGCAGGTTCCACAGCAGGAACGCGACTTCTTCGAAGGTGGAGTTCGCGGCCAAATCGAAGATGTCATAGCCCGAATAGATGAGTTCGCCTTTGATACCGTCGATCCGGCAGAGCTTTGTGGCGGCTACGTTGACGCCTTCAAGGCCCCTGGCAATAGTTTCGGTCACATGGATGCTCCTAGGATTGTATACAGCCGCTAAATCGTACCACTCGGCCCCAATCTTGTCCCTGAGGGTTCGTGGTACGAACGTGCTAAATGCTGGGTACGGCTGGGCCATTTTGCTTCCCTTCGGCCGTCAACTTCTGCCCGTGCGGACAACGACTCCGCCCTCGCTCGATGGTTTCCTTAATCGAGGACGAATGCGCCACGAGGAAACCATGAGGATTGCCCGCTCCGGAATGCTCGCACTCGCCTTGACGGCTCTACTGTCCCTCTCCGCGGCGTGCGGTTCGAGTTCTTCCAATTCCGCCGGCACGACGCCCGGGCAAGTCACCATCAAGATGTTCGACAATTCGTTTAAGCCCGCTGACATCACCGTGGCCGCATCCACCACCGTCACGTTCAAATTGCCGAACGTCGGGATACTTCCGCACAACATGCACATCGCCTCTGAGCGCGGCATCTACCGGGAGAGCCCGTGGATAACGCCGATCATCAACGGCGGACAGACCACCGAACTCGTATGGGAGGTGCCCGCACAACCGGGCACCTACAACTTTCGCTGCGATGTTCACGAAGTCGAGATGGTTGGAACGATCACGGTCGAGTGACGAAGGTCAACCTCCGACGGCCACGCGGACGGCTTCGCTGCTCGGTTCCGGGACGGGGTCGCCCTCGGCTTTCAAGAACTCGATGTGCAGTTCGATTGCTTCGCGAATCAAAGCCTCGGTGGCGGCTTTTGTCTTGCCCGTGGCGATGCACCCGGGCAAGTCGGGCACGTCGGCCGACCAGTTCTTCAGTCCGGGTTCAAGGATGACCGTGTACTCAGTCATTCGACCTCCGCAGTCCCGCTTGAAACGTTCTCAGACCCGTTCAGCCACCAGGGTACCCATCTTCGCGGTATCCACCACGCTCATACCCTGGCCCGCGATGTCGGGCGTCCGATAGCCCTCTTTGATGACACCGTCCACGGCCGCCTCGATGGCGGCCGCCTCCGCCTCAAGGCCGAGCGACAGCCGCAGCATCATCGCCGCGCTCAGGATCATCGCCAGCGGGTTGGCCTTCTTTTGGCCCGTGATGTCTGGCGCGCTGCCGTGGATCGGTTCGTAGAGCCCGATACCGGTGCCGTTTTTGTTTCGCTTGCCCAGGCTTGCCGAAGGCATCATCCCCATCGAGCCCGCCAGCATCGCTGCTTCATCGGTCAGGATGTCACCGAACATGTTCTCGGTCACGATCACGTCGAAGCTGGCCGGTCGCCGTACCAAATACATCGCGCAAGCATCCACAAGGATGTGTTCGAGCGCGACATCCGGGTATTGCTTGCCGACCTCCGTCGCGATTTCGCGCCAGAGTTGCCCGGTCCGCAACACGTTCGCCTTGTCCACGCTCGTTACTTTCTTGCGGCGCTGGCGGGCAAGCCCGAATGCGACATGGCAAACCCGAGCCACTTCCTTTTCGCTGTAGCGAAGCGTATCCACGGCCTGCCTGCCCCTGGCATTCTCCCAACGTTTCTGTGGCCGGCCGAAGTACAAACCACCGGTAAGTTCGCGGATGACGACCATGTCCACGCCGTCCAGCACTTCGGGCTTCAGCGTGCTTTCGCCAATCATCTCCGGGTGAATTTTCACCGGCCGCAGGTTCGCGAACAGGCCGAGTTGCTTGCGCATGCCAAGGATCGCGTCTTCGGGCCGCACCGTCGCCTTTGGGTCATCCCACTTTGGCCCGCCCACGGCACCGAACAGCACCGCCGCCGATGCCTTCGCCTTCGCGACGGTTTCCGGCCGAAGTGCGGCACCGTGCTTATCGATCGAGGCGCCGCCAATCGTCTCTTCGTCAAAGACGAACTCGTGCTTGAAGCGTTTCTCAATTCGGCCGAGGACTTTCAGGGATTCTTCGAGTACTTCGGGTCCGATGCCGTCGCCGGGGGTAAGCAGGATGCGAAAAGTTGCCATAGTGGAGGAATCGTAGGACTGACCAACCCCCCAGTCCAAGACTTTGCTCCTATGTCGTCGATAGCTGGAGCGTTTCCGCGCTCCGCATTGCGGCCCCGATCAGGTCTGCGAACTGTTCCACCTGCTCCCAGTTTGTGTACTCCCAGTCGCGCGACGTGTCGGTATCACTGTCTGCTTTGCGCGCGATGTGTTTCATCACAAACCGCTTCAGCACGTTGTATTCGCGGTACTTCAGGGCGCCCGCGACGCTCAGTTGACTCCGCGGCGCCCACCCGGTTTCTGCCAGGAACGCGGCGATTTGATTGCCGGCGTTTTCCGGGTCCACCGGCGATTGCCTGCCCGCCTCCGAGAGACTCACTCCGAAGAACCACGAAGGCATACCGTTGAGCCGGTCAACGTGGCGCTTTACATACTCGCGTACTTCAACCTGGAACTTCGCGGCATGAGCCGACCCGCCGATGACTGCACCCGCGAACTCGTCCGGGTTGGGGTTCTCGTGTTGGAGATCCGCGACGTACGGGGAATCGCCCCGCTCTCGAAGCCGGTCCGCGATGGCATGCGCCACATGGGCTGTCTGTCCCTCGCCCGTCCCATAAGCCACCAGGATCCTTGCCATCGTCTTCCCCCCGTAGGAGCTGTCCCCAGCATCTCCCTCTGGTCATTCCGTTCCAACTACCAGTCGATCATGCGGACCGGCCCGTTGGTGCAGTATCTTCGGCGTCCACAGGAGGCAACATGACAATCGAAGACCGGCTCAAGGAACTGGGCATAACCCTCGCCACCCCCCGGCCACCCCAGGCGAACTACGTATCGGCGGTTACTACCGGCAACCTCGTATTTCTCTCGGGGACCGGCCCGTATCACCCGGATGGCGGCCTCACCACTGGAAAAGTCGGTTCCGAGGTCTCGCTCGAAGATGGCTACGCTGCTGCCCGCCTCACAATGCTCGCGCTCCTCGCCAACCTCCGGGCAGAGATTGGCTCCCTCGACCGCGTCACCCGGGTCGTAAAACTCCTCGGCATGGTGAACTGCACGCCGGACTTCGCCCGCCAGCCCGAAGTGATCAATGGCGCCAGCGACCTTCTCGTTGAAGTCTTCGGCGAAAAGGGCCGCCACGCGCGCTCGGCCGTTGGCATGGCCGCCTTGCCCCGCAACATCTCCGTCGAAATCGAAATGATTGTCGAATTCGCGTGACGGGTTTTGCTGGACGAAGTCCCGGGCGTTGGCGGTGTAAACCGCCCTCTTGCTGCGAGTGGCGAGTTCGAGTATTGCCTCCTCCGTCGCGAGTTCAAGCCCGCCTTCGTTCGTTTTGAGAAGATCCGAGCCTTCCGCCCTCGCGCAGCTTCAAGCTCTCCGGGAGATTGACCAGAGGTCCAACGAAATGGCGAATCAACTCCTCTAACTTGAAAACTTTCTTTGAGCCATGCGCCGGGCAGCCCCGATGGCTGCCCTTACAGTCCCCGTGAGATGTGAGCTCAGGGCAGCAACGCCTAACCCGCCGCTGGCCTGTACCAGTACGCCGGCTTCACCGTCGCCGCTGCCAGCCGCCGAAGGTACTCCACCCGCGAAATCTCCACCGCTCCCATGCGTTCCGTGTGCTCGGTCAGCACCTGCACGTCAATCAACTCGACGCCAATGGTCGCTGAATGTTGAAGCAACGCCACCATCGCGCCTTTGGACGCGTCGGTTTCCCGGTGGAACATGGACTCCGCGCCGAACATCGACCCGACGGCCACGCCGTATAGCCCGCCCGCCAGCGAACCGTCCTGGCTCCAGGCCTCCACGCTATGAGCCCAACCAAGCCGGTGCAACTCCACATACCCCTCGATCAACGACGGCGTAATCCAGGTCCCGTCCTCACGTTCTTCCGCACACGCCCGCATCACCTGCTCGAACGCCGCATCAACCGTGAACCGGAAACGTCCGCTCCTGAGCGTCCGGCCAAGTCGCCGCGAAACGTGCAGGCCGTCCATCGGGATGATCGAGCGAGGATTTGGCGAAAACCACAGATGTTCCGAGCTCTGATGCGGCCACGGAAAGATGCCGGAGCAATACGCCGCCACGATCGTCGATGGCGCAAAATCGGCGCCCTCACCGATGCACCCGTGGTCATCCGCCCGATTCACATCCGGGAATAGCCATGGACATTCCGGGAGTTCCTGTGGCGAGCAGGGGGTGCGGACCTCGATTTCGAGTTGAATGGCCCGTCCGGCGGTGTCCCGAGGTTGCTCACTCATGGGGCGAACCTTGCCCCACTCGCTCCCCACCGGCAACGCCCCCCACGATGGCGCGCCGCACGCTACAGTTTCGAACGATGAAACGTGCCGTTTCCACAGGGACAGACGCTCGCCGCCGGGTAGACCGGCTCAGGGCCGTCCGGGGAGATGCCGAGCTGCTCCGTGAGCATGTCCTCGGAATCCTTACCGACGAAGGCAGCCCGGATATCCTGCGACTCGCGCTCGAAGCTCTGGGCGAACATGCCCGGTTGGCCGACCGCCCGGTGCTCCGCGGAGTCTACGAGTACTTCGACGCGGAGGGTCCGAAGCGGGACCCCGGCGGGGCAGTACGGGTCGAGGTCCTCAAAGTCTTGTGGCACCTTCGAAGCCAACAGGACCTGGCCCTCGCCAGTCACGCCGCCCGCACCGTTGAGCCGGGACTCAACAGCAACGCTGAAATGGTCCGCGCCGCGGGGCTGGCTTTGCTCGGCGCCATCGACCCGGAAACCGCCAGCCTCGCAGCCGCCCAGGTACTCGGCTCTCGCGATGCTAACCCGTTCAGCGGCGAGCCGTCGATCACTGCAATTCGCCTGCTTGCCTCGCTCAACGAACGGCCAGCCATCCTGCTGTACGCGCTGAACCCTCCCGCCACACCCGGGGAACTGAAAGCCGAGGCCCTTCGGTCTCTCGCCGGTGTTCCCATTCGATACATCGCTGACTTGATAGCAGAGTCCGCAGAAAGCGAAGACGAAGCCGTGCTCGTCGGCCTCGCCGACCTCCTCGCCCAGTTGCCTCCCGGTCCGGAAGTGTCCAATGCGTCTGAAAAGCTCTTACGGAACGCGCCCCAGCCGGAGGTCTACGAGTTCCTCGTGTCCTCGATTGTTGCCAGCCGCCGAGCTGACTTGCTCGCTGTCCTGCTAGAAACGCTACCCCGCGAAATGTCACAAAAACGGTTACGGGCCGCCCTCAGCGCGCTCCAACTCGCCCCGAAGACACCCGAAGTGGAAGCCGCGCTGGTCGAACTGGCAGCCCGCCTCGCTCGGCAAGCGCCGCCCCGTTAGGCCGAGCCGCGACGGGAAAGGAGCGGGTCGGTGCCCCCGCACCGAAAGCTCCTCAGACCAGCGCCGCGGTCGAGGGATAAAGCTCCGGCCGCCTCTCCTCAAACGCGCTGATGTTTCCGTCTTCTTGCATCGTCAGGCCAATTTCGTCCAGCCCGTTCAGCAAGCAGTGCTTTACGAACGGGTCGATCTCGAACCTTCGCGTCCATGTGCCATCCGCCGTCGAAACGGTCTGCGTCTCCAGATCGACAACGACCTCCGAGGACGGCAACTCCTCTGAACGCGCGATCAGGTATTCACAGTCGGCCTGCGCCAGCTCCACGGTCAGGAGCCCGATCTTTGCGCAGTTGTTGCGAAAAATGTCCGCGAACGAAGGCGAGATGATGGCTTTCAGGCCAAGATCCTCAAGCGCCCACGGCGCGTGTTCGCGTGATGAACCGCACCCGAAGTTTGCCCCGGTAACCATCAGCGGAGCGCCTTTGAACTCCGGATTGTTGAACACAAAATCCGGGTCTTGCTTCCAGTCGTCGAATGCGAATGGCCCGAAACCGGTGCGCTCGATCCGCTTCAGGAACTCCTTGGAAATTATCTGGTCGGTATCAACGTCCGCCCGGTTCAGCGGGACCGCTCGGCCCATCACAGGCTCAAATTTTTTCATGGCTATTTCCACTCCCGGATGTCGACGAAATGTCCCGCGATGGCGGCTGCCGCGGCCATTTGGGGGCTCACCAGGTGAGTTCGGCCGCCTCTTCCCTGGCGGCCTTCGAAGTTCCGGTTAGAAGTACTCGCGCAGCGCTCCCCCGGCAACAGAATGTCCGGGTTCATGCCGAGGCACATCGAGCACCCGGCTTCGCGCCACTCGAATCCTGCGTCCTTGAACACCTGGTCGAGCCCTTCCTGCTCCGCCTGCAGTTTCACCAGTCCGGAGCCGGGGACGACCATCGCCGTCAGGGTGCTGGCAATCTTGCGGCCCTTCACGATCGCCGCCGCAACCCGCAGGTCTTCAATGCGCGAATTCGTGCAGGAGCCAAGGAATATCTTGTCGAGATTGATCTCCTGGATTGGTGTGCCGGCTTCCAGGCCCATGTACACCAGCGACCGCTCCGCCAATTCTTTCGCCCCGGCGTTGGCTGCCTCATCCGGCGATGGCACCCGGCCGGTTACGGGAACGCTCTGGGCGGGAGTCGTTCCCCACGTCACGCAGGGTTCGATGTCGTCGCCGTTTAGCGTCACATAGGTGTCGAATTCGGCGCCTTCATCGGTCGTCAGTTCCCGCCACGCTGCGACGGCCTTGTCCCAATCCTCGCCGCTCGGCGCGTGCTTCCTGCCCTTCACATAGGCGAACGTCGTCTCGTCCGGGGCGACCAGGCCGGCCCGCGCGCCCCCTTCGATCGACATGTTGCAGATCGTCATCCGGCCCTCCATCGAAAGGCTGCGAATCACTTCCCCGCGGTACTCGATGACGTGGCCGACACCGCCCGCGACGCCGATCTCGCGAATGACGGCGAGAATCACGTCCTTCGCGGTAACGCCTTCGTGTAGCGCTCCATCGACCTGCACCGACATCGTCTTCGGTTTGCCCTGCGGCAACGTCTGGGTTGCGAGCACATGCTCGACCTCGCTCGTCCCGATGCCGAAGGCCAGTGCCCCGAACGCACCGTGCGTTGCCGTGTGGCTGTCGCCGCAGACGATGGTCATTCCCGGCTGTGTCAGGCCCTGTTCCGGCCCGATCACGTGGACGATGCCCTGCCGAATGTCGCCTACTCCAAAGAGAGGCACGCCGAACTCTTCGCAGTTCGTCCGAAGCTGTTCCACTTGCTGCACCGAAAGCGGGTCTGCCCATGGCTTGTCGCGGTCGATCGTCGGCACGTTGTGGTCGACCGTGGCGAGCGTAAGGTCTGGCCTTCGCACCTTGCGCCCGGCGATGCGCAGGCCTTCGAAAGCCTGGGGCGAAGTCACTTCGTGGACCAGGTGAAGGTCGATGTACAGGAGGTCAGGCTTCCCTGCCTCGCTGCGGACAACGTGGTTATCCCAGATCTTCTGGATAATCGTGCGCGGTTCGGTCATGGGTGCGGCTCCCGGTGGATCAAGTGAAGTGAACAGGGATCCTACCAGAGCAGGCCACGACAGGCTTTAACGCTTCGGTGTTGGGGCCCGTTTGGGCTGGGCAGCCAACGTCCGTTTCGTCATTGCCAGCATCGCTCCGATTCCCCGTGAGTGGTGGGCGATGAACTGCTTTCCAGTAGCCCTTGCCTCCGCGATCACGCGGCCAGAAGCCGCATGCCCGATGCACGCGGCATTGATGATCACGAGGTCGGCAGAGCCCGCCGCGAGGCTCACGCTCTGTGGTCCGTTCTTCGCGGACTCTGGGTCCAACCAGGTCACCTTGAGCCCCCACGCGTCCTCCAGGACCGGCTTCGCATGGGCCTTCAGCCACTGATGACCGCCGACGACCAGCAGCCGTTTGCCCGGGAAGGCGTCAGGCAGGACTTCATCCGCTTGTTCCGCCCCAAGTTTCTGTGCCTGGCCGCGAACGTATTCCGCCAGTGCCGGAAAGACTTCCACGAGACCCTGCATCTCGAAACGAGCCTCATCTTCCAGGATCCCCAGTCGCAGGAGTTGGTCGGCCGTTTCGCTGAACGGTTCGCCGTCTTCCAGTTGCATCCCGAGCAGGATCTCCAGTGCGGGGCCACGGAGGGCCTTCATACCGCCAATCAGGCGATGACACAGAACGCGCAGATCATCCCGCGCCAGGTCGCCCTGGTCTCGGAACTCGCGAACCAGGCGGTCGAATGCCTCGATTGAATCCCTGTCGTGCCCTTGTTTCAACGAAACATCGAGCGCGCGCTGATAAAGGATCTTCCGCTGCTCGCGCGAGACCAATCGAGTCCATTCGAGCGACCGCGATTCAACCAGTCGGCCCGCTTCGTTGAGGTAGTTGTCAGGGCGTCTGCCGCCTTCCAGAAGATCCAGGAGATCGACGAGTTGCGTTTGAGCGTCGTCGATTCCCCAGAGTTCGAGCGCCTGGAGGTAAACAGACTCCCCCATCGACCATGTCAGGCTCCCCGACCCCCCGTGGTCGTTTGCGGCGACATCCATAAGGTACGGGGCACTTCTGCTGAGTCGCGTTTGGGCCAGGACTTTCGTCCACCCCGGGAAGAGCCCAAGCACACTCTTTTGGCCGCTTGCCGCGGGCTGGAACGCAGCAAGGAACTCCGAATACTCCCGTCGCGCGCCGTGCCGGAGCGACACGTATTGAACGAGTGCCTTGCGCTGGCTCATCGAGGCCCACTCCACGGGTCCGCCCGCCACACACGCAAGGCAGGCAAGCGCCGCTGGCTCCGCTATGGTGCTCTGTGCACCCATCTTCTGGAGCCGGGACTCTGCCCGTTCCACCAACCACCCAAGACCGAGAAGCGTCTCCTGGATGTCCTCGCGAGGCCACGCCTTGTCCCATTCGTCCAGGGAAGCGCCGTTGTATAGCGCGTTCGCAAGCAAGATCAACGCCAAAGCGAAGCCTTCGTCTCCGAGCGTCCTTTCCTGCAGGATGTCAGCGATCCGGTTCGCGGCCATCCACTGACCGCCCCGCGCAACCACAAGGAGATGGGCAATCCGGCAGTAGTCAGAGAGTTGTGGTGCAATCCGCCGAAGCACGGGATCGTTCACGAGGTAGTCAAGCCGCGTCCGAGCGGCCGCCGATCCAAGTTGCTCACTTTCGAAGCCAGAATCGTTTACCAGTTCGTTCAACAACTGTTCCCGGAAGGCTGATTCGTCCTTGAGTGGTACCGAGGGCCCGCAATCCGCCGAAATCAGCGCCAACACCGCCGTCACGTACGCCCTCGTCGCTTCCCGGGCCAGGTCTTCATCTATTGACCCTGGCCGCTCGACCGCCCTGCGAAGCGCTCCAAGAGCATCTTCGTACTGCCCAAGGCGAACCATCGCCAGGCCCGCTACAGCTCGTAGTGGTGGTTCATGTTCCGGCGGACTGGTCTGAGCCTGTCGATTCGCCTGATCCCTGACGTCCGCCGGGTCGCTGTCAAGATGCGTCATCAGGTCGCGCCAATCGATGGCTGATTCTCCAGTTGGCTCCGGGCTTGCCTGTTCTGGTTCTTGCTCCACCACCGCCGGAGCGGGAATCAGAAGTCCGCCTCGCAGCGCTTCCACCAGCTGTTCTACCGCCCCCGTCAAACGGTCCAGCCGTTCAAGCAGCGGATCCCCCACAGTTCTTTCGGGGCCATCCGATTCAAATGCGTGTGGCTCAGGTGCTGAGACGCTGAGCGAGACAAGTGGCTTTTCGTGTGCTCGTTCCAGGGCAGCATCTTCATCGACCTTGCGAAGTTCAATCAGCTTCGCCGCAGCCTCTTCTACCTCAAGCTTCTCGCCGAAGTACTCATCCAGAAATTCAAGTGCCATCGGGCTGGCAGGCACGAACCAGCGGCGTTGCGGAGCCGACCAACGGTATCCAGGGACAAGCTTGACAAGTTCTTTGTCGCCGAATGCGCATTCGATCGCCAGCTCGTTTCCGCTCAGAGTCACCGTCGCCGCGTGCTGGGCCGCAACCACCTGGCGATTGCGCGTCTCCGATACTTCCTGCGAGAGATCGGCCGGGTGTTCCCAACCGGCGTCACCGAACGCCCGGTCAAGCGCGATAACGACACCGGGCTGGCGGGGCAGCTGCAACGCCCCACTGCTCGCGACGAACTTCGCTCCGGGGATGCGGCGCACCAACGCCTCGTCCCGCCCGCTGGCCGTCACAAGGTATCGGTGCTCGTCGGCGCGAAGGGTCACCATTTCACGACTCTACCACGGGTCTATTGCCCTGAAACTCGGGGAACTCCCCCTGCGCGCGGTGGCCAGCGCGGTCGCATCTGGTGTACGCAACGTGACGTTCTAACGCTCTTCATATGGCATAACCTTGACAGCCTGCGGTAAGGTCACTGTGCATTCACTGATTTGGTCGAGTAGTGGACAGCCAGAATCAAAACGGTTGCAAGGTTCAGGGATTCGCGCCATGGGGGTGACGCGGGCGCCAGTTCCATCAGCCGGCTCACGGTGCCATGAGAATAGCCGCTCGACTCGTCATGCTTCCCCTCGCCTTCGCCGCTGCGATTGGCCTTGTCACTTCGTACTCCACTCCGGCATCCGCCGCGAACTCGTTCACGGTCAGTGTTTCGCCTAACGTCGAACCAGTCGCCGTGGGCTCAACCGCCGTCTTTACCATCAGAGTCGAAGGCCAGACCGCGTTGCTCCCGAGCTTTAACTTCGAAGTCGAAGGGGGCACCCTCGCCGGTGTCGCTTCACTCGACCCAACGGCCGCGAATGTCGCGGAAGGGTCGGTCTTCGTCACCCGCGACAGTGAAGGCACCGCGCGCCTGAACGTACTCTTCGGCGCCCAGGTTCTCGCAACGGGTTCCGCCCGGTTCGCCATGCTGGGGACGCTTAACGTCTCCGTCACGCTCGATGCTGGTCCCGATGCCGCCGCTCGCACCTGGCGCTACGAAGTACTTTCGTCCTCCGGCAAAGTGGTTGGCACGTTCAGCGCCGGCACGAGCGGTGATGCGCCCTCCAGCGTCGTTTCCCTCCCCAACCTCCCGTACGGCTTCTACACGGTCCGCCAGATCCTCGGGAACGACACGCGTAGCTCATGCGCATCCGGTGTGTTCTACCAGGTTGCGAGCCCCGTCTCCGCTCAAACGACCCTCGAACTGTCGAGTGCCGCGGCGGCAGTGTTCTTCACCATCACACCCTGCCCGGATCTGCCCGCCGGCCTGAGCGTATCCGTCCCGATCGACACTCTCGCCCCAGCGGCCGGCATACTCGGCGAGGCGGACGTCCTCCCTGGCGAAACCCCCATCAGCGAAGTGCGCGGAACCCGCCAGGCCGGCCCCGGCGACCCACTCCCGCCCAGCGTTGGCAACAGCCGCCCGGTCGAAAGCACCCGGACCAACCTCTTCCTGTTTTTCCTCGTCATCGGGACGATGGCGACCCTCGTTCCGGTAGTCGCCTGGTCGGCGATTACGGTCCGCGCCGACGGTAAACAGTAGTCTCTCCTCCTCAGCTGTTGGTCAGGAGGCAACCCCGGTGCGCGATTTGGCCCGCGCACCGGGGTTAACTTTTGGGCGTTTGTAACGTTTGAATTTACATACCGCGGCTTGACCGACAGGCATGCTTCGGCTTTAACTTGCGTAACTTACGGCTAGCAGCCGGTGCGTCGAGATGCCGCTGCTGTGCCACGATTAACACGCCCGGCGGGGTGCGTTACATGGTCCCAGGGGGACTTCATGGCGCATCGAACCCGGCGGATTTTGCTTCCAACCGCCCTCGTTCTTTTTTTTGTTCTCATCTCCGTGGGCCGCGTTGCCTCGCCAGATCAAGCCAATGCGGTCTTCGATCCCAACGGCCCCGCTTTCGATGCGCTCTCTGCGTACGACGTTTCCGTTACTCCGGTCGAAGTCCGGCAGCCTCCGCGCCTCCTTGCCGGGACGAATTCGCACCGCCTCCCAGCGAGCGCCGCATCGCGCAATGGCTATTGCGTCGATGCCAACATCAATGGCGTTACTCCGGTGCCCCCCGCTGGCCCAAGCCTTGGCTTCCGCCTCTTCGCCACCGACCCGATCAATCCCATCGCGCCTGCACTCATCGAGGTTCCGATCCCTGTCGGTGGCACGTACCTCGATGGTTTCGTCAGCGCGGCGGGTGTCGCATCGATTAACGCCGGCGTCGGCAGTACCGCCGATGACGTCTTCTGCGTCGTCGCCTTCGCCCCGCCCGGCTACAAGAAACTCCATATCGAGTGGCACTACCAGCTAGACGGCGGTGCGGAACTGATAAAAGCCCTCCCGGTCATCCCCATCGTCACCGTGACGCTGGTCAAGGTCGGCAACGGACTCGTCGGCGCGCCCGCCGAAGTCTGCACATCCGGATGGGATGGCGGCTTTCTGACTGGGGCGACCGAGAACGACGGTGACGACCCGGACAAGGTGAACCAGGTCACCATTGCTGACTTCGTCATTTTTGGTGGCACGACCAACGGTCCAGAATTAGTCAAGTACGTTCGGCAGGTCGGCCCCGAATGGTGCGCCGGTATTGCCTCCACCACGAATGAAGACGACTTGAATGTTCGCTTCGACTTCGATGCCGTCTACAACCGCGTTACGACCACGACGAAAGACAACGACGGCGACGACCAGCGCGTCCCGGTCAGCCCCATCCTGCCGCCTGACCGCCTTGTCGATATTCGCGACCTCGTCGAACTCCGGCATGTGACCATCGATGGCCAGGTGCCGCCTCGCCAATCGTCTGGCCCGCTTGTCATCCACTCACCGCATGTGATTTGCCTGATCGGCGCGAACGACCCCACGGACGCGCTCGCGGCGGGCGGAATCTCCATACAACCCATCGCCCCGCCTGATGCCCCGACAGCGTCGTCGATCGACATCTTTCGAAGCCCAAACCCAACCCTCGACGATCAGTTCCAGGGCGTTGAACAGGACACCATCTGTTTCCGCTACACATCAGCCGCTCCAGGCGAACACACCGTTTCCGTGAACTTCACGAACAACGGCTTCCCGGATACCGCGTTCTTCGATTCTGACGGCGATGGCAACGGAGTGACGGCGGCTGAGGGCCAACCTGCGGGCCCCCTTGTCACCGAGTGGAACCGCATCGACTCAACCTCGCTGACGAGCACAACGAAAGGCCCGTCTGACGATGTCGTCACGTTCACTCGGCTTAGCGTCCCGCTTGATTTCAATGTCGCCGACGGTACCTTCATCGGATCGGCGAACGTGGTCGAATGGGTTTTGGGGTCGCACAAGACCGGCGGCCAGGTCAAGGCCAAGCGCCTGCTCGATGGGGCCCTCTTGCGCGTCAGCATAGAGGGCCCCTGCGGGTACTTCGTTGTGCCGGATTCCGCAAACCCAACCTTCGCCAAACCGACTGTCGTCACCGGCATCAGCGTCGGCGGGCGGTTCGAACTCAACGACTTCGACTCAAACCCGTTTTCCGAGTTCATGGGTGACGAAGACGCCAAACCGGACGACCTCCAGTTCTCCACCCTCAACACAGGAGGCTGCGGCGCCGGTCAGGGTTCAGTTGTACGGATCGTGGTGGAGGTCTACTACCCGAATCAGCTGAATACGCCCGCGGCGCCGCAAGAATGGGTCGATATCGACTTCACCTTTTCCCCGTCCCTGAAGACACCGCGAGTGGCCTGGGCTGGCGAGTACGTTACGATCACCTATGCCGTCAGTGGTGATTGCGATGGTGCGACCGTCCAGTTCATTCGTCCGAAGGGCCAGCCGGGATCTTTCATCCCCGACGGCGGGGTGACCTTGAAGGGTCCCGGCCATGCGACGCGCAGCTTCGACGACAATTGTTCCGCTGCCGTCCGCTACGAGAGTGAAGATCCGGGCGAAGTGGACATAGAGATGTTCATCGAGAACAACAACTTCTCCAAGATTTCGACGCCGATTTTCTTCCTGGCGTTGGAAGACGTGACCATCGAATCCACTCCCGACCAGTTCGTATCAACGTTCGGCGATGTGACCGCCAGGGTGCGCGGCTACTTCCCCGGGTCCAACCCTTCGGGCAGGCCGGAAGAGAAAAAAGCCGACGGCCGCACCGTCCCCAAGGACCGTTGGATCCTCCCGACCGATTGGGAACTCCTCAAGGGCCAGCCCGAATTTCGGAGGAACTGGGGCTCGCCTGATATGCCGTCCGCCATCATTACGTTCTTCATGGAAAACGAAGGCGTGATGAACAACTACAAGGCATCCGTCAAAAGCGGCGCCGCCGGGTTCTTCATTCCCGATGACCCAACAGACTTCTCGTTCAACGTGAACCCCCATACGAAGGCCACGACTGCCCTTGGGACCGTGACCAGGCCCCGGATGATGAGCCAGCCTTCCGAAAACGACGGGTCGGCCTCAGTCGATACGTTCGGCGACAGAAACCTCAGCTACGAAGGCTGTGCCCCGAACCTCATCAACAAGAATCCGCACTGCAAGCCGGAGGACATCACTGGCCGCACCCGCTACTTCGTAGTGGCCGAATATCCCCAGGCTGGTAATCGCGGCAAGTTCCCTGCTATCGCCAGCAACGTTACCGAGACCGTCTGGCGATGGGCCGGCTACAAAGACGTAACCGTCGTCAACACCGATTCGCCCCAGATCAAATATGTCGTCGCTCACCTTCGTGACCGGGACGGCTTCTGCGACGCGGCAAACTACAACAACACCCTCGGCGTCCCCGTGAAGTTCGAAATCGACGCGGGTGGAGGGACCATCATTGGTGCCGCCGATGCGCCCTTCACCATCAACGGCACCCGACGGTTCGCCACGACTACTACGTTCGATACAACCGACGCGCTCGGACGTCCCATCAACGTCGGGATTTCCCGGCCAACGCTGTTCCCGGACCAACTCGACGAGTGCCAGGCGTGGATCAAGGTCACGAACAGTCTCATGCAGCCGACGAACGTCATGGTCACGTTCCCGGCGCCGCCTTCCCCAGTGCCCGGAGACATCCGCATCACGAACTTGCAATGCGTTGGGTCGGAAACGATCACCGTGAAGAACTTCGGGCCGAACATCGTCAACCTCGGCGGGTTCGCGCTCAAGAGTGCCGGCGCGGATGTCGGCAACGCCGAAGAACTCGACCTCATCGGTATCCTCGGTCCCGGCGAAAGCAAAACCTTCTCAGGTGGACCCGGCGCCGCGGATTCGGTGGGCTGGATTGGGACCGGAAGTGAAGTATTCGACGGCGCGAGCGACTTCGCCTCTCTGGTTTGGGAAGACTTCGCGCTCAGCACCGTCTTCTGCGATGGCACCAGCCTTCTCCAGCCTATTCCGGCTGCCTTCCCCCTCGATGGTGAGGGCGAGATCATCATCGACATCGTGATCCCCTTCGGCAATGAAGTCGCCATCCCGCTCACAGCCGGTTGGAACCTCGTCCCGACAGGTCAGGCCACGGTTTCGATAGCTTCGGCCTTCGCGGGCAACCAGGAGAAGGTCACCGCCATCTATGCCTGGGATGCCACGCTCGAGAAATGGACGCACTACATTTTCGGGGCTCCCGCCGGTGTCAACACGATTGATGTCATCGGTAAGGGCGTCGTGCTCTGGGTCCTGGTCAAGCAGCCATTTACGCTGACGCTCCCCAGGTAGTGCGCTTAGCAGGCCTCCTCCGTACTCTCGGAGGAGGCCCTTCAATTTCTTCTTGGTGTAGCTGATGACCTCCATTTCCAAAGCCGGGTGCCGCATCGTGGCTGTTTTCGGTGCCATTGTTGCCGCGATCGCAGTCCTCACTTCGGCGTCGGCGCAATTCAGCCCTCCCTCCACCGTGTTTGGTTCGATTGCCGATGCGGCCGGCCCCGTGCCCGCTGGCCTCACCGTTGAGGCCTACATCGGCGACAAGCTCTGCGGGACCAAGGGACGCACCGAGTTCACTGGAGAGGGGAGTTCCCGCGTCACCGTTTATGTCGTTGACGTGGTGTCCGAACAGCAAACCGCGGGTTGCGGCAAAGAAGGCTCCCAGATTCGAATCAAGGTGGGCGACCGCTTTGCCAGCCAGGTCGCAAAGTGGAATCCAGGACCGGTGCAACTCGACCTGACTTTCGGAAACGTGACGCCAGCCGCAATTCCAACATTCACTCCCGCGCCAACGCGCACCCCTGACCCGGCGGCGACCCCGGTCCCCGGCGAAACCCCCGCGCAAGTGGGTACCATCCCGCCCGGTTCGCCCGGCGCGGGCTCACCCATACCTACATCGCCACGCGGCGGCATTACAAGCGCCACTCCTGGCCAGCAGGCGGCTTCACCTGCCGGCGATGGCGGCGGCGTCCCGTTTTGGGCTATCGCATTGTTCGTGCTGGGCGGGATAGGCGCCGTCGGTGGCGGAGTAGGTTACGTCATGTCTCGCGCCAATCGAGCATCCGCGCCCGACGACTTCGGACCTCCCGGCGAAGATTAGGTTCAGCCGGAAGCGAGTGAAATCCAAAAAAGGGCGTCCCGTGATTGGGACGCCCTTTCGCACTGTTGGACACACGGTTCGGCCGTCAGCTCAAGAAGATCATCGTGTAAAAGTGCCGTCCGTCGGCGGCAGTGAACTCCCCGACACCAATCCGAGTGAAGTCACTCGCCAGGATGTTGGCGCGATGCGTAGGGCTGTTCATCAGCCCCCGAATTGCCTCGTCGTCGGCCTCGTCCGCGGGCCAGTTGTTCATCGCCAGGTTTTCGCCCGCCCACGCATAGGAGGTGTATCCGAAGTGGGCCAACAGCTCGACATACATCGAGTAGCCATACGGATCGCGGTGAGCAAAGTAGTTCTGGTCGAACAACTGTTGCGACCGCGTCCGGGCGATCTTTATCAGCCCGGCTTCAAGGACGTATGGAGCCATGCCTTCCTTCACCCGTTCCCGGTTAATCAAACTCAATAAGGCGAGTTCCATGGCAGTGGCCGCGCCGGCCGGCACCTGGGGAACATAGAAGTTCGGCTTGGAGTCCGCCGCGGGCGCTGCTGCCGCAGCTGGCACGGCGGGTGCTGGAGCTGACGCTTGCGGGACCGAGGCGGGCTTGATTGCGAGCGCCGGCGTGGCAGGTAGTGCCACAGCCAGCTCCGCGGCAGGAGGTTCAGTCGCGGCAACACCCGTTGCGGCGGTTGGAATCGTCCATCCGCCCATTGCCGCCACAAATTCCATCGGCAGTTCGATGCTCAGTGCCGGGTTGAGCCCGGTATCAACCGCCGGTTCGGGCGCGAACACGGGCGCGTCATCGACGATTTGTGCCGACCCTCGTGGGCCGGCCGCGACGTGACTCTGTACGCTCGCATGGCCAGACGGCAGCGACGTGACTGCCACTCCGATGCCGATACCTGCTGCGATGCCCGCCGCATACAGTGGCGCGAAGCGCCCGAGGCGCCATTCGCGCGCCGCCGTGACTACCGGCCCGACGCGCGTTCCTTCGAATCCTGCCATGTCCTACCCCACCGATGACCCGCGTTGCTCAGTGGAGGTTTCCACCCGGGTCTCGGGTGGCAGTTCGACGGTGGAGAAGGTCAACTACATAGGCGCCGGGAGGACGAGAAGGTTACAGATCCGGGGCACTGTCACCCGCCATACCCTTAAGGGTTTTCAGCAACCCTTAAGGGTTTCGGAGAGGTGAACATGAGGGAACCGCAACATGAGATTTCTGTATGAGCGGCGCGAGCCATACCGGCCCGAGGCTGTCCTTCAGTTCCCGGCAAACGAGGCCGGGTGGGCACCTGGGGCGCCCGGTAGCCGCACGATTACGGCTCCGACGGGGTGAGGCCCACCGGCAGCAGAGGACCCGCGGCAATGCCAGTCGTACTCCGAGCCGCGACGGGCACGGAGCGAGGCGGTGGCCTCAGCCCGAACGCCCCCGGCCCATCGCCCGCAACCCCCCGGGCTGAATCAACCACCGGAGATGAAAGTTTCCCGCCCGCGCCGGTCCATCGCACCACGCCAGCGCCGCCGCGCCTTTTCTAAATTCGCTGGCAACCAGCGATGGGTCACCCGTAAGCAAAACCGAAAGAAACTCACTCATCCACGGTTCGTGACCCACGAGCGCAACCCGTTCGGCGTCTACCCCACCCAGCGTCTCGAGAAGTCCGGCATGGTCGCCGTTCCCAAGTCCATCCACTTCCACCACCGGCAACTTCCAGGCTTTGCCGAGGATCTCTGCCGTCTGGCGGGCACGCAGAAGCGGCGAACTGAGAATCTTCTCCGCCACGAACAGTCCCGTCAGGCCGGCAGCCGCCTCGGCCATGCGTTTGCGCCCGTCGGCGGTCAGCGGCCGGACCCGGTCGTCCGAGTACCCGGCCGCGCCTCGTTCGACTGCTATGGCATGGCGAACGAGGCACACTTCCATCGTCTATTGCTGCGCGAGTTCCGCGGAGACCAGGCTAACCGCCGTGATCTTCCACTGGCCCATCACTTGCTTCCATGAAGCGGAGATAGTCGCAGTCCCGATGTCGGACCTGAAGGCGACCTCGAAAACCTCGGCGTCGCCTTCACTGCCCTTCTCCGTGATTTCGTAGCCCTGGATATTGGGCATCGAAGCAGGGGAAAGGCCCCCGGGCGCCTGCGCGCCCATCGCCATCACCTGCCCGAGCACATCGGGCGTGATATCCGCCATCAACTGCGCAAGGTTGCCGTCCATGATGGCCCGGGCATTGCGTTCCGCCGCCTCGCGGGCTGAGGCCGGTTGTGTCACTTAGACTTCCTTGACATCGACGATCTGGAACTTGCCGCCGGTATCCGACCACTTGCTCCAGACCTTGCGCGTTGTGGCGCCGATGTAGCTGATTTCAGCCTCGTTGTTTCCCAGTTCCTTCACTTCGAACGAAGTGGCGGTGATCGGATTCGCAGCCAGGGCCATAACCTTGCTCATCGCTTCGGGGGCAAAGTCGCCCATCAGGTTCGCCATATTGCCGGTAACGACATCCTGCGCGTGACGATTGAGCGTGTCGAGAAGTTCAGCCATTTTTAGATTCTCACTTTCCGTGTGGTAGGTTTCGCTCGCGCAGGATAGCCTCCCTCGCGGTAGCGGAGCAATTCAGACGGATTTTCAGGTGTCGCTGTCGATCCGCGTGTGGCCCGTTCGTAGGTCAGGTGAAGGCGCTACCATACCGGCCTTCGAGGAGACTTCGAAATGCGTTTCATCACCCTCATCTACACCAACGAATCTTCGGATGCACCGACCGGCACTCCCGAGGCAGACGCCCGGATGGCCGGCTACATGGCTTTCGGAGAGTCCGTCGATAAGGCCGGGATCATTCGCGCCGGCGAACGTCTCCATCCCGTCGCCAGCGCCCGCACCGTCCGAATCCGTGACGGCAAGACCATCAACGCCGATGGTCCGTTCGCCGAGACAAAGGAACAGCTCGGTGGCTTCTACATCCTCGATTGCAAGGACATGGCCGAGGCTCTCTCCTGGGCCGCGAAGATCCCCGGCGCCAAAGACGGCTCCGTCGAAGCCCGCCCCATCTGGGAAATGTAGGAGGACCGGCCATGCGTTACATCATGCTCATCGCCAGCGACGAGAAGACCGACATCCCCTACGGCACACCGGAATGGGACCAGCACATGATCGACTACCGTGCCTTCAGTGACGAAGCCCGCCGCCGAAACGCGCTCATAGCGGGCGATCCGCTCCAATCCGTCGAGACCGCGACCACACTGCGCATGCGGGGTGGGGGCCTCAGCACCTTCGACGGCCCCTATGCCGAAACGAAAGAGCAACTCGGAGGATTCTACATTCTGGAATGCCGTGACGAGGCCGAGGCGCTCGAACTCGCCGCGATGATCCCAACAGCGAAACACGGCGCGATTGAAGTTCGCCAGATGTTCGGCCACGAAACCCGCTACCTCGAAACCTCAGCCGGATCGAAGTACATGGTCCTCATCTATGGCGACGAAGCCGGCTACCTCCCGCCCGGCGATCCGCAGGTCATGGCCGGTGTCTCGGAACACCAGGCGGTCACCGCGCGAGCCATCGAATCCGGGGAATTCGTCACCGGTGACGGCCTGATGCCCCCGAGCCGGGCGAAAACCGTCCGGGTTCGAAGTGGGGCGGCACAGGTCACCGACGGGCCGTTCGCCGAAACCAGGGAGCAGGTCAGCGGTTTCTACATCTTCGCCTGCGCCAACCTCGATCGAGCCCTCGCCCTCGCCTCGCAGCTCCCCATCGGCGCCGGGTGCCTCGAAATCCGGCCGCTCCTCGAGGTCTGATCGTGCCCACGAAGACCCGGCCCGCGGGCATCCTTTGCGGGAGGCCACCGTGACACCGGCTGCACTTGAAGCGGCCTTTCGCGAATACAACGCCGAGGCTCTGGCCACGCTCATCCGCATCCTCGGAGGCGACTTCGAATTGGCCGAAGACGCCCTCCAGGACGCATGGCTGAGCGCCGCCGCCGCCTGGGGGTCCGGTCTCCCGCCAAATCCAGCCGGCTGGCTCATCACCACGGCCCGCCGCAAGGCGCTCGACCGGCTGCGACGGACGGCCGCTGGTGTCCGCAAACTGGAGGAGATCGCCCGAGCCATGCCCGCCTACGAATCTCCCGGCTTCGACGATTCGGAATCAGTCCTCGAAGACGATCGCCTTCGTCTCATCTTCACCTGCTGCCACCCGGCCCTCTCCATGGAAGCACGGGTTGGCCTCACGCTGCGGACGCTCGGCGGCCTCACCACGGAGGAAATCGCGCGGGCGTTCCTCTCGGAGGAAACAACTATTGCCCAGCGCCTGGTCCGCGCGAAACGAAAGATCCGCGATGCCAGGATCCCCTACCGAATCCCGGAAGACCATGAGCTTCCCGAGCGGCTCCCCGGCGTGCTCGCGGTCCTCTACCTCATCTTCAACGAGGGCTACAGTTCCACGGCCTCGGAAGAGCTCGTACGGCACAGCCTCTGCGTCGAATCGATCCGGCTCACCCGAATTCTCCTCTCGCTCATGCCCGATGAACCGGACGCGCATGGGCTCCTGGCACTCATGCTCCTCCACAATTCGCGAAGCGCCGCCCGCCAGGGGGCCGGCGGCGAGCTGATTCTGCTCGAAGACCAGGATCGAAGGCACTGGGACAAACCCGCTATCGCCGAGGGCATCGCCATC
>JANPDX010000615.1:0-1628 GCA_031431695.1 Dehalococcoidia bacterium | reverse complement strand
GAAAACTCATTCTGCTCACTTCGCATATCCTCAGCGACCTCGATGAGATCGCCACCGATGTGCTCTACCTGATGGAGGGCCGGTTGCAGTTCTACCGCCCGATCGCGGAACTGCGGACCGGCCGCGGCGAGGCCCGGCTGAGCCGGATCATCGCGCAGCTCATGCAGGCCGCCCCGGCCGCGGTCCCCCGCTCGGAGGCACCTTCGCCATGATGCTGCGCATCGTCAGGTACGTCGCGACCGACATCTTCCGCAGCCGGGTCGTGCTCGGCTACACCGGGTTTTTGCTCGTGGCCGGCTTCGGGCTGTTCAACTTGGGCGGCGATCCCACCAAGGGCCTTATCGGGCTTCTCAGCCTCGTGCTCTTGGTGGTGCCGCTGGTGAGTCTCGTGTTCTCGACCGTCCATTTCTACAATTCATACGAGTTCATCGAGCTGTTGGCCGCCCAGCCTTTGCACCGGTCCACTTTGCTTTTGGCGCAGATCCTCGGGGTGGCACTGGCGCTGGCGGCGGCGATTCTCGTTGGCTTGGGCCTGCCCATTTTGCTGTATGCGGCGTCAACCACAGGGTTCACCCTGTTGGCCGCGGCGCTCGTGCTGACTCTTGTCTTCACGGCGCTGGCCTTTCTCGCCGCCGTGCTGGCCCGCGACAAAGCGCGCGGCGTCGGCGTCGCGCTCCTGCTCTGGTTTTACTTCGCGCTGTTGCATGACGGGCTGACTCTCTACGTGCTCTTTCTTCTCGAGGACTATCCGCTGGAAGGGGTGAATCTGGCCCTGCTCGCCTTCAATCCAGTTTCCTTGGCCCGCGTGCTGGTGCTGCTCCAGATGGACGTGTCGGCCCTGATGGGTTATACGGGGGCGATGATGAAGGATTTGCTGGGCACCGGCCGCGGGCTTGCCTTTGCCGGCCTCATCCTGGCGGCCTGGATCGCCGTGCCCGTGGCGTCCGCCGTCTGGGTCTTCCGGCGCAAGGATCTTTGAGCCGGAACGATCTGGTGAAAAGTGGAGCGGCTGGGCCTCAAGCCGTTTATCCCTCCGCGAAAGCCCTGCAACGCGTTGGGCAGTGGGCGGCAGGAGCCTGATGTGAACTGCCCCTATTTTAAGGCTGGGTGGCCAGGACAGACGGTTGGTGGGTCGGTCGGCCGCTCGAGGCAGCAGTGCCGGGGGGCTCAGAGCAAGCGGTGGTCCCGCGCCCAGCGGACGAACTCCTGCTCCAGCTGGTCGAAGGACTCGATGACGAACAGCGTTTCCTGGAAATGCCAGATGTCGTAGGGCTGGGCCGCGAGCGTCTCGGGGCGGTACGCGACCTTCCGCACCTGGTCGGTGAGGGAGTGCTGCGTCTCGCCGGAGGAGGAGATGATGCCGTTGCCGTAGATGCGCGGGCCGCCGGGATTCTTGATCAGGCCGAACTCGACCGTGAACCAATAGATGCGCGTCAGGCCCTCCTCGATGGCCGGGTCCTGGCACGCCAGCGCGGCTTGGCCGATCTTCTGGTAGAAGTTGGCGAAGCGCGGGTGCATGATCATCGGCGTGTGGCCGAAGATATCGTGAAAGCAGTCCGGCGCCGGCGTGTAGTCGAGCTCGGAGCGGGCGCGGATGTAGTCGGTGCAGGGGAAGATGCGCCGCGCGA
>JANPDX010000614.1:0-1812 GCA_031431695.1 Dehalococcoidia bacterium | reverse complement strand
ACTCTGTGCCTCTGTGGTCAAACCCCCAACCGCCGGTCGTTTTCCCTCCAGGCCACGTCGTTGATCGCCATTAGCCCACCCGAGACGAGCGAGTGGCCCCCAAGCAGGACCGGGATCGGCGCTTCTGCCGCGGCCTTCGTGAAGCGCCGCAGGAACGGCTCCTGAATTGATTCCCAGGCCAGCAGGTCACTCTGGAAGCGGTCCTCACGCGATGGCTCGATGCCCAGGTGCGCCTCGATGACCCGCGTATCGATGACCGCGCCATCCCCAAGTTCGGAAAGCCTCAGGAAGAACCGCTCGACTCCCACCTCTTCGATCAAAAACCCTAGCAGACTGCGAGCGCGATACCCGGCTGGCGCAGTCGCGAGCCCGCGTTCTTCGGCGAAGAGCCGGACCCGGCAGGCTGTCTCACGCTCAAGGTACTGCCAGGCCTGGCTACCCCCGACACGGCCCGCGACAACGACTTGCATCGTCCGATCGCAGAGGAGCGGCATGAAGGCTCGGTAGCGCTTCGCCGCCGATTCCGCGGGGCGCGCGGCCTCGGCAAGTTCCGCCGGCAGGCCCTCCGAAAGCGATAGCACGGCGAGGTCGCTCGGTGTGTCCAGGTCGAATTGCGTGGCCGTCGTCCGCGGCAGGATTACCGAAGCCAATCCAGCCTCGTCGCGCAGCTTCCGAGGGAGGAGGTTGTCGCGCGCAAACGCACCGCAACGCTCGATCGCGTCGCCCGGAGTCCAGCCAGTCAAGTCGGCAGAGAAGAAGTTGTTGGTCACGAACCGGGGGTCGCGCGAATCGAGTTGCTCGACCACGAGCCGAAACTCATCGACTCCAAGAAGCGGGACAGACCCCGATCCCATCGTCGCCGGACGCTGCAGCCCGAATCGCGAGACGATCCCGCGAAGGCGTTTCCGGAAGTCGAAAGGTTCGCCCGCTCGGTCCGGGTCGAAAAGCACGCCCGGGATGTCAGCACCGAACGCCGCCGGGTCGTCAGTCGCGACAATGACCGCTTCGAAGCCGGCGGCAAGCGCGGAGCGGGCCGTGTTCCGTGCGGCGGCAACACGAGCCCGGGCCAGCATCCGCTCGGCCGGACCATGTCCGGTTCCGCCGTGGAATACGATCAAGACAGGACGTTCAAACACCCGTCAAGGGTAGCGGCGGCCCTCCGTGGACGCACTCGTCCCCTCTTCGTGCGGCCATCCTGGCGGCACCTCCGTATACTGGGCGAGTGGTCCAGGCACAGTACCCCACGGCCATTCCCGGTGACGGCATCGAACTGCGCCCCTGGGATGAGGCCCTCGCCACCCAGATGGCAGGCTGGACGGAGCGCGGATTTCCCTATCACGCCTTCGACCTGCCTTCGCTGCGCGACCCCCTGAAACGGGCAACCGCGATTGCCGCCCGCCGAGAAGACGGCCCGCACCGGCATTTCATTGCCGTCGAAGACGGCGTGGCTGTCGGGCGTGTCTCCGTTAACCTGCGCGATCCGGCCGGTTCGTATCTCTGGGCCGTCCACGTCCCGCCTGAACACGAAGGGCGCGGCATCTGCCGCCGCATGCTTGCCGCACTGATGGCGTACACGGAACAGCACCACCCGCGCCAGAGTTTCGTGCTGACTACAAACAGCTTCGCCGAACACGCACACCGGGCGTACGCGTCTCTCGGCTTCGAAGTCAGCGAAACCCGCTGGCAATTTGATCGGGAGATCGCCGAGTCGCTCTGGCGGGTGACTCCGAAGCAGCGGGAACCCATATCCCGCCATATCCGCTTCCAAAACGGCCGCTGGCAGGTCCGAAGCTTCGTCATGCGGCGTCAACC
>JANPDX010000613.1:0-7072 GCA_031431695.1 Dehalococcoidia bacterium | reverse complement strand
CGGCTGATTTACCGTCGCGTCCGCAAGATCCAGGCTGAGTTCCCAGTTTCGATTGACGTTGCGGTACCAGTTCAGCCCTCCGCTGAATCCCGAGGCGTCAAAAGCCCGGACGTAGGTTTGGAGGTCGTCTTCGGAAAGCCATGCCGGCAAGGATGCGGGGACCGTGATGGAGTCAATGAACCTGGCCCCCCTGGCTATGGGCTTGAATCGCTCTTCCTTCGGTGCGTCACCGGAGATCGACCACATGAACCCAAGCAGAGAGTCCCTCGTGTTCGACTCGAATTCAGCCTCGGCGAGTCCCCGTTGTTGGAAGTAGTCGATGTAGTGGGTGTGGTTCGGCCCGGCGGCTGTCCGCATCAGATCCAGCGGGCGCGCGGGCGCCCGCCGCGCGTGAGGAACGCTGAGCGACCCGACTGCGCGAACCCTACCGGGGTAGCGAAGCGCGGTGTGCCATGCCACCGGGGCGCCCCAATCGTGCCCAATTACCACTGCGGGACCACCGAAATGGTCGACTACGGCGGCGGCGTCTGCCGCGAGTTGTTCAACGTCATAGGCGGCGACTTCGACCGGGCGGCTGGTCTCGCCGAACCCCCGCTGGTCCGGTGCGGCGACGCGATAGCCAGCCGCAACGAGTGGCGCGAACTGGTGCCGCCACGAATACGCGAGTTCAGGGAAACCGTGCAGAAGCAGCACGAGCGGGCCGTCGCCAGCGTACTGAACGGAAATTCGTACGCCGGCTCGAACAACGAAGGTTTGTGCTGCTCCTGCGATCATCCGCCCGCCAGCGCTTCTGGTGCGAACGTGTCGGTGATATGGCCGCCGGCACGAAGCGTAGCCATCTCGTCGTCAGAAAAGCCGAGTACGTCGCGGTAGACGTAGGCGTTGTGCTCCCCGAAAAGGCACGGCGCTTCGCGCAAATCGACGTCAGACTTCGAGAATCGGTAAGCCGGCCGGAGCCAGTCGACTTCCGGGTAGTCTTCGGTCGCGGGAAGGCGTTTCCAGGTTGCCGTCGCTGCAAGGTGGGGGTCTTCTGCTGCTTGCTTCGCGTTCAATACGGGGCCAGCCGTGACGCCGGCGGCTTGAAGCGCGTGGAAGACTTCATCCCGGCTCTGGAGCGCTGTCCATTCGGCCAACCGTTCTTCAAGTTCGCCTTCGACGGCGGCCCGGCCCTCAACGGTGGCCAGGGCGGGATTTGCCGCCCACCCGGGCCGGCCCATGAACTCGACAAGCGCCGCCCACTCGCGGTCGGTGCGGCAACTCAATGCCAGCCATGTGTCGGGCTTGTTCGTCGGAAAGACGCCGTTCGGCACGAATCCCTCGATGCTGCGGTTGCCCAACGAGCCGTGAGCGCGCCCGTTCCAGGCGGCATCAAGCGCGGCCTGGGGAAACATATGGGCTGAGGATTCGACCTGGGCCATCTCGATGACCTGGCCCTTACCGGTCCGGCGCCGATGCCGCAACGCCGCCATCAACGCAAACGCTCCGTGCATACCGCCCCAGAAGTCACCGGCGAAGATGCTTGTGTTATCGGCGGGCGCCGAGTCGCGGTATCCCCGTAGCACCGTTGACCCTGCGACGCTGTCGATGTGGGAGCCGTATCCGCGTCCTTCCGTGTACTCGCCCGTGCGGCCGAAGGCGGGCATATGGAGGATGATTGCGTCGGGGCGGATAGCGCGAATCTGGTCGTCGCTCAGTCCAATCTTGTCCAGTGTCCGCAAGGCGAGGTTCTCGGCGACGATGTCGCTGATGCGAATCAATTGCTGGACCACGGCGAGGCCCTCCGGACGGCGGCTATCAACCGTGAAGGACTTCTTGTTGCGGAGCACCTGGATAAACGCGGGACTGTTGTTCCACGGTCGCGGGCCTGGTTCGGGTGGATGACCGCCGATCCACGGTGGCAGCATCGGCGCGATCATCGCGTTGATGCGCGGCGATGCCGCTCGCGTCATCGGATTCCAGATGTAGGGGTTTTCGACTTTGATGCATTCCGCCCCCATGTCGGCGAGGTACATCGTGGCCGTCTGGCCAGCCCAGACGGCGGTGAAGTCGCAAATTCGAATCCCTGTGAGCGGCAGCGGCTGGTTCACGCGACCACCCCCTGCTTTCTGAGCCGAACGACTTCCGTGGTTGTCAGGCCGGCCTCTGCGAGGACGGTATCGGTGTGCTGTCCGAGCATGGGCGCGGCGCTTCGAATCCGCCACGGGGATTCTTCGAAGATGTACGGACGGCCGAGCATAGGAAGAACTCCGAGTGCCGGGTGATCGATCTCCGTCCAGAGTCCGCGTTTGCGAAAGTTCTCGTCTTTCCAGACATCCACCCCGTCAAAGAGGGGCGCCAGCATCGCGTGCGCTCCGCGGGCCGCTTCCCATGCTTCAGCCCGCGTGTGGCTGAGCATCCACGGGTACACGACCGCGTCGGCTTCTTCTTTCGCCGCCGGATCGAAGGCTGTCATCGGGTTCTCCCATTTCGGGTCACGCAGGACGTCATCGTCGATCATTTCGACGAAACGCCTCCAGTAGTTGCCCGCCGAAGCGGTCAGTTCCACATAACCGTCAGCCACCGGATACGTGCCACCGGCGATTCCGGCGCTGGCGCCTGGCGCCCGCTCCTGGATTCGGCCACAAAAACGATAGGCAAGGATACTGGCACTGCGACGATCAATGTTACTGACCTGGACGTTGAAGAGCGGAACTTCCACGAGCTGCCCAATCTGCTGGGTCTCGTATCCGTGGACTGCCCCCATCGCGGCAACCGAAGCCATCGCGCCGCCTTGCAGCAGCGCGGCCGTCCCGCCGAGCTTCAGCGGTTCTCTTTGGGCGAGACCATGGGAGTACATCTCTGCTCCCATGGCGTAAAGCACTGTGTCGGAGAGGCGGTAGTCCCGGTATGGCCCGTCGTGACCGAAGTTCGTGATAGAGACAACGGGTATGTCTTTGTATCCGCTCAGGGTTGCGTAGTCGATGCCGAGGGCGGCCTCCTGGCGCGGAGCGCTGGCAGTCACAACGAGGTCCGCCAGCCCGACAAGCCGACGGACGATTGTGGAAGAATCCGCTGTATTCAGGTTCACGCCCACGGATTCCTTGTTCGTGTTGAGGTACTGGAAAGTCGCGCTGCGCTCGGGCCCTGGATCGTCGTCCTTGAATGGCGGCAGTCGCCGCGACGAGTCGCCTCCCGGAGCTTCAACCTTTATAACGCGAGCGCCCATATCCGCGAGCAACTTGGTGCAGTATGGCCCCGCGATGTGACCTGTGAAGTCGAGGACGGTGAGCCCTTCGAGTGCATCCATTTGTGCTCCGCTGAGTAGTTCGCTCGAATTTACCGTACGTGAGGGGCACTGTCAGGCATTTACGCGGGGAGCGCGCGTTGTGCCCGCGCTGTTGTGAACGCGAGCGACACGACGGGGACGGCAACCGCGCAAACCGCGGCACCGGCGAGGAAGAACGCAGTCCGTGGTCCAAGCCAGTCGATGAGAGGCCCCGCAACGGCGAATCCGAGCAGCTGGGCAAGCGAAGCGACGACCCCTACCAGGCTCATCACCCTGCCCCGGAAGGCGTCCTCCGTTTGTTGTTGAAGGTAGCTCGAAAAGGCGACCTGAAACGCCACCACCGAGGCGCCCTGCAGGAGCAACGCCGCGGCGGAGACGGCGAACGATGGCGAACCACCAAGGGCGATGGTTGTCGCGCCAGCGCCCAACAGCGCGAAGCTGCCAGTGACCAGCAGCCTCGTGCCCGGCCCGAAGACCACCAAGATGACAGCCAGTGCCATGGCTCCGGCCCCTTCGACCGCAAGGAGCGCCCCATAACGTCCCGCGGGTAGTTCAAGAGACCGGGTCACCAGGGGGAGCGTCCCGGCGTTGACCAATGTGCCGACGAGTAAAACCACGCCAATCGCCGTGGTGACGGTACGAATGTTGCTGCTTCTTCGTACGTAGTCCAGTCCGGCTGTCGCGTCTCGGAAGATGTTTCGCCGGGCCGGTGTCGCCGCGAGCGGCACATGCTGGATCATGAGCGCCAGGCCGGCGGAGACCAGGAAGCTCGCGGCATCGACCGCCAGCACCAGTTCCAGCCCGCCCCGGCCGACCATGAAAGCGGCGGCAGCCGGGCCGGCGATGCTCGCCAGACTGGTCGCCAGCCGGAGGGCGCTATTCGCCCGTCCGAGGCTATCCGACGAGACCAGGGACGGCACGAGTGCCTGCGCCGCAGGGCGATAGAACGCTGATAGCGCGGAGACCGAGGCGATTGAGAAGAATGCGGCCGCCTCAAGCGGCAACGCCCGCGAAACAGCCAACGAAAGCACACACGCCACCGCACAGGCAAGGTCCGTGATGACCAGCAGCGTCCTTCGTGGGAACCAATCCGCGATAGTCCCGGCGAATGGGCCAAGGACAACGGTTGGAAGTGCCGCCACGGCAAGCAGCAGACTCACGGCGGTTGCTGAGTCAGTCGCCTGGAAAACTGCGATGGATGCTGCCGTGAGGAGCACCATATCGCCCGATACCGAGATCGCCTGGGCGAGAACCAGGTTGATGATTCCCTGCCGGTTCGTTGCTATCTCGGCCAAAGCGCCGCCTCCGCCCACCCCGTAGATGCGGGACTGTACACCTGCCGGGGCAGAGAGCAACACGAACTAGACGCTGACGGTTGTCCTCCGTTCGTACTTTTTCGCGGGGGTCAGGACGAGCGGAAGCAATTCGGCCGCGTTAAACGAAGCGATCTGGCGTTCCTCGGGTGACGGCCCGTATTGCGTATTCCTCTGCCGGGGATTGCGGCCCATGAACCGAATCGTCCGCTCCATTTCTTCGGGAGGGAGTTCTTGTCCGAAGGCCGCCCCCGCGGCGCGTGAAATGCTTTCGTTCATCAAGGTGCCGCCCATGTCGTTCACGCCGGCGGCGAGGCAGGCCTTCACACCTTCGACACCCATCTTCACCCAGGAGACCTGGATGTTGGTGATGTGCGGATGGAGCGCAAGCCGGGCAACCGCATGCATGAGGATGGCTTCGCGGAACGTTGGCCCCTGCCGGGCCTTCCCTTTGAGGTAGATCGGGGCTTCCATGTGCACGAACGGCAGCGGGACGAACTCCGTGAAACCGCCGGTGCGCTTCTGTAAGTCTCGCAACCGGATAAGGTGCCGGGCCCAGTTCTTCGGCTGGTCGATGTGTCCATACATGATGGTCGAAGTAGTGCGGAAGCCGGCCCGATGGGCCGATTCAACGACGTCCAGCCACTCCTGCGTCGAAAGCTTGTCGGGACAGAGCGTGACTCGCACTTCATCGTCCAGAATCTCCGCCGCTGTCCCGGGAAGCGTCCCCAGGCCCGCGTCTTTGAGTTTCCGAAGAAACTCCGGGACGGAGATTCCCAGCGTCTCCGCGCCCTGGGAGACTTCGAGGGGGCTGAACGCATGGATGTGCATGTCGGGCAATGCGGATTTGACGGCCTTCAAAATGTCGACATACGTGTCACCCGTGTACTCCGGGTGAATGCCGCCCTGCATGCAGACTTCCGTCGCTCCGCGCTCCCACGCTTCAAGCGAGCGCCGGATGATCTCATCGTGGCCAAGGTTGTATGGAGTGCCGCGAAGGCTTTCGCTCATCTTGCCCTTCGCGAACGCACAGAACTGGCACTTGAAGTAGCAAATGTTGGTGTAGTTGATATTCCGATTGACCACGTAGGACACGGTGTCGCCGTTCATCCGCTTCCGGAGTTGGTCGGCGGCCGCACACACCAGCTGGTAATCGTCGCCGCGGGCCTGGAACAAGCGTGTCAGGTCGGCCTCGCCAAGCTCCTCGCCTGCTTCGGCTCGAACGAGGATTTCTGCCACGTCCGGCGTTGCCGTGTTCAAGGACCGCGTCTCGGCGAGTTTGAACGGGATGTCGACTGCGGGCGGGGAAACCTCCGCGTCACCGGGCGACCAAACCTCCACCCGCGCGAAGCCCTCGCCGTCGATCGCTCGGATGACAGCCGTAGCCATGCCAGCGGCCTGCCAACGCTGCGAATCGAGTGCGTAAGCCGGATAGACGGCAAGGCGTTCTGTGAGGACCTTGCCGCATTGGGCCGTGTGTTCACGAAGGGATTCGAGTTGTGGCCAGGGGGCCTCGGGGTTCACATGGTCGGGTGTCACGGGAGAAACCCCGCCCCAGTCGTTGAGGCCTGCCTGCACGAGTTTTGGGTAGTCCTCGTAACTCAGGTTCGGTGGCGCCTGGATGTTCATTTCTGGGCCAAAGACGATGCGCGCTACCGCGATAGTCCAGAGCAGGTCGTCCAGGTCAGGTTCCGGCGCGTTCGCCATCCTCGTATCGGCCTTCGCTCGGAAGTTCTGGACGATGATTTCCTGGATGTGGCCGAATTCTTCGTGGAGGTTTCGCAGCGCGAGGAACGATTCGATACGCTCGGCCCGCGTTTCGCCGATGCCAATAAGGATTCCAGACGTAAACGGGACCTGGAGTTCGCCGGCGTCGCGCATAGTCTGGAGCCGAGGCGCCGGATGCTTATCCGGAGAGCCGTAATGGACCTGGCCCTTTTCGTGCAGGCGGTCCGAGACGCTCTCAAGCATGATTCCCTGAGAAATCGTTACTCCTCGGAGTGCCGCGATTTCATCCCGTGTCATGACACCCGGATTCGCGTGCGGCAGCAATCCCGTTTCCCGGTGAACGAGTTCGGCCATGGCCGTCAGGTAGGCGATGGTGCTTGGGTAGCCCATCTCATCCAGTTCCCGGCGGGCAACCTTGTATCGCAGTTCTGGCTTATCGCCGAGGGTGAAGAGGGCCTCCTTGCACCCCGCCGCCGCACCCGCCCGTGCAATCGCGAGCACTTCATCCGGCGTCATGTACGCGCGTTGGCCGGGCACGGGCGGCTTTGCGAAGGTGCAGTAGTGGCAAACATCCCGGCAGAGCTGGGTCAGCGGGATGAAAACCTTCTTCGAGTAGGAGATGACGTTGCGGTGACCGGTGTCACGCAGCGTGGCGGCCGCATGCAGCAGCGATGCCATGTCCGTCTCTTGAACAAGTTCCCGAGCTTCGACATCGGTCACGGCTTCACCCGAGAGGGCACGCTGGATCGCGAAGGCGGTGGGTGCG
>JANPDX010000612.1:0-7243 GCA_031431695.1 Dehalococcoidia bacterium | reverse complement strand
TTTTACGGCGTGCCGACCGAATACAGCCAGCGCAAGACCAGCACCATGGACGCACCGGATATCGCGCGCTTCTGTCGCGAAGACGGCGTCGATGCGGTGTTGTTGGTTGGCCTCTGACCGGTTTGCCACCAGTCCGTGAGTCTCACGGCACGCCACCTGGAAGAAAACGGAATACCAACCGTTGTGTTTGGCTCAGCCCGGGACATCGTTGAGCAGGCGGGCGTCCCGCGGTTCGTTTTTACCGACTTCCCGCTCGGTAACCCGTGCGGCGCACCCTACGACATCGACATGCAGCAAAGAATCATCGAGATGGGACTGACCTTGCTCGACTCCGCGCGTTTTCCCGGTTCTACCGTGCAGACTCCGTTTCGCTGGCCGACGGATGAATGGCGGCGGGACTTCATGCTGGTGGACGAAGCTCGGTTGCAGGAACTGCGGGCCGCCGGCGAAGACCGACAACGGCGCGCTGCAGCGAGGAAAGCTAGGTACGGCGACTAACCGTCTAGGAGAAGGCCACCCGGGCCCGTGACTTCGGAAGTCAGCCCCCGACGACCACGTTCCACTCCCGGATTCGCCACTTCGTTACGAGGCCCGACGAGACATGCGGATCGACCGCAACGAACGCCTCCGCGGCCTCCCGCGTGCGGAAGACGATGGCCGCGCCGTCAAGCGGATCGGTGTAGGCGCCGGCCATCACCAGGTCACTGGAGTCGAGGTTCTGGCGCAGCAGCCCGAGGTGTCCGTCGCGGTAGGGCGCGCGGCGCTCGAGGGCGTTCTCGCCGTAGTCGTAGAACAGGATGTACTTCATCCCCGGATTGTCGCTGCGGGGGTAGGGATTCTGCCCCCGCTGGGCCCGGAGGGCCGGTGCCATCTTCGTGGATCAGCGCCGTAGACCGTGGCATGCGACTTTGCCCTGGCAAGCAATCATGCGTTTGGCGGCGTGCCGCGAGCGGGGGCAGAATCCCTACCCCCGCAGCTACACCTCCCCGCGCTCCCACAGTGTCCAGAGCCGGCTGGCCATGCGTTTTGGGTCTTCTTCGAGGCCGACACGGTGCCGGTTGAAGAACTGCACGATGTTCGTCAGGTCGCGTTCGAGCAGGTCTTTCGCCGATGAGTTGTTGCGGGCATCGACGGCCTGGGGGAAGTCGATGATGGCGATTCGTCCCTCGTGGTACAGCACGTTGAACGCCGAAAGGTCGCCGTGGACCACGTTCTCGCGGATGAGCAGTTCGATGTTGTCGAGGATGCGGTCGAAGAGGTCATCTCCTTCGCCTTCGCCAAACTGGGAGTGCTGGAGTTGCGTCGCCGGTTCGTCTTCGCTACCCAGGTACTCCATGAGGATGGCTGTTTCGGTGCAGGCGTAAGGGGCGGGCACGTCTGCGCCTGCGTAGTTGAGCTGGCTGAGCAGGTCGAACTCGCGGTCGACCCAGAACGCCAACTGGGCCTTCTGACCGAACTCGCTCCGGTTCGCGACCGCTCGCTGGACCTGGCCGGGCCCAAAGTTGCGGCCCTCTTCGTAGATAGTTGAACGTTGGAAGCCGCGGTGGCCGGTGGTGTGATAGACCTTGGCGGCGGCGAAGGGCACTCCAAGCGATGGGTGCGCGCGGCAACGGTAGACGGTCGCCTCCTTGCCGCTCTTGATGACGTTGAGGACTTCGGTGATCAGCGCTTCATCGAGGAATTCCTGGATGGCGCGCATATCGGCGGCATCGGCTTCGCGGCTGGCGAAACGCGCGGGGACTTCGGGTTGGGACAAATCGAGACTCCTGGGAAACAAAAAGGGCCGCCTTCAGCGGCGGCCATCAGCAGAAGTCCCGTACAGGAGTTCTAGCGAATGCGAACCGGAAGGCGCGTTGCTGCAGTGAAACTATTCGTGGCACTCATCGGTCAGACACCCTCCGCGTTTGTTGTTTGCACTATCCCCCAAGCCAGCTAAAACCGTCAATAGCCACAAAGGAACGAGGGAACAGAGATTTGGTAGGGAAGTGCTCGCTTAGGACGAACTCAACTCGACTTTGTTCCTCTGTTCCTTTGTGGCTAACCCTTCTCGAAGATGCGCATGAGTTCGTAAGGGACGGCTGCTTCGAATTGGTCGAAGCCGCATTGTGCCGGAGGTTTGTCGGTGCGCCAGTGTTTGAAGGTGGCGGCGTGGCGGAAGCGCACGCCCTGGAGGTAGTCGAAGGTGACTTCGCAGACCAGTTCCGGGCGAACGCGCATCCAGCTCACGTCCTTGCCGCTGGTCCAGCGACTCGGTGCGCCCGGCGTTCGACCGGTGCCGAATCCTTCCGCGGAAGGACCCTCGTCGTCGCTCAGGTAGGGAGCGAGGAAGCCGACGAGATCGCGTTTTTCCTGGGCGCTGAAGCTGCTGGTGTGGCCGACGTGGTGGAAGACGCCATCTTCGGAGTAGAGGCCGAGCAGCAACGAGCCGACCGACTTACCTTCTTCGCCCTTGTTCCAGCGGAAGCCGCCAACGACGCAATCGGCGGTGCGCAGGTGCTTGATCTTGGCCATTGCGCGTTTGCCAGGCAGGTAGAGGCCATCGACTGGCTTGGCGATGACCCCATCGAAGCCGGCGCCCTCGAACCGTTCGAACCAGTCCTGGGCGACCCTGGGGTCGGCAGTGGACGGGGTGAGGTAGGCGGGCGGCTTCGCCGTTTCGAAGTAGCGTTCGAGCCGTGCGCGACGTTCGCCGAAGGGCGTATGCATCAAGTTTTCGTCGCCCTCGCCGAGCATGTCGAAGGCGACGAACGCCGCCGGTGTTTGTTTCGAAAGCATGCGCACGCGCGATTCGGCGGGGTGCAGCCGGAGCTGGAGGGTTTCGAATTCGAGGCCGTTCGCGCCCAAGATGACGATTTCGCCGTCGAGCACGGCCGGACCGGGGAGCGCCGCCGGCAGCGCCTCGACCAGTTCGGGGAAGTAGCGCCCCAGCGGCTTCAGGTCGCGCGACTGCAGGTAGGGCGGCTCGGCGCCATCGCGGTAGACGATGCAGCGGAAGCCGTCCCACTTCGGCTCATACAGCCAGCCGGGGCCATCGGGGATGGCGGGCGTGAGCTTCGCGAGCATGGGCGCGATGGGCGGGAGAAGTTCGGATTTCGGATTGGGTATTGTGGATTCTGGCACGCGGCTTAGCTCCGGTCGTAGGCGTCGAGGAATGACTGCCGTGTCACGTTACCTTGTCGGCAGGCAGATTGGAGCGTTCCGGAACTGATTCGTGGGTGGTTCGGGATCGTCAGTGTGTCCCTCGTACCGTCGGGCCGGATGCGGGCCAGCGAAATGTGTTCACGCTCTCGGACTACTTCAAATCCCAGCCCGCCGAACGCCGCCAATACGCGAGCTTTCGGTGCATCAACCGGGAACCGGGGCACCAGTCTCTACTCTCGCTTCCGCGATGAAAGCCTCGAGGATTTCCGGATCTTCGTCGATCTCATCCGGGCCGAACGACTCGAGATGGAATCGGATGGCGGAGGTTACGTCAGCCAGCGCCTCGTCATAGCTTGCTCCCTGGCCGACCACGCCCCCGCGGATGCCAAGCGGGTACGCGACATAGCCGTCGGCATGCTTTTCGACAATCACTTTGAATGTCCGCATTTCTTGAGTGTACTCCAAGTCGAAGGCTCTTAAGCGAGGCCGTCGAAGTAGACGATGCAGCGGAAGCCATCCCACTTCGGCTCATAGAGCCAGCCGGGGCCACCGGGAGTGGCGGGCGAAAGCTTGGCGAGCATGGGCTCGATGGGAGGGGAGGGGAATTCGGAATTCGGATTGGGGATTGGGGAGTCAGGCACGGGGGGATTGCCCATTGCCGATTGTCGATTCAGGTGATGACCCCTAGCACAATTCTCGTCCCCTCGACTTGGGAGACCGGCCGGGCACTCACGTGGCTCGGCCATCAGGCGCGTTTGGCGCTCGGCAGTGGCTCACCGGCGAGCTCGCTCATCCGGGTGAGGCCGCGCTCGGCGACATCCGCGAGGCGCGCTGAAGCAGCCTTCACCGCCGGGTCGTCGCGCTGCGGAAGGCGAATCCGCGAGGGATTGAGGGCGCAATCATTGGCCCAGGCAGCGATGTCCGGCTCGGCGCCATAGGCGCGTGCCGCCAGGGACCCGCGGACCTGCATTCTCGCCCAGTTCGCCGGGTTATCCGGGAGGGTGTTCGGTGGGCACAACCGATTGCGCTCCCGGTCGTCGTCGCGGGTCGCCTCCACATAGCCGGCGAGAGCCGCGTTGAAGCAGGGGAAGCCGCCGCGGATCGTCTGAAGGCGGATTTTGTCCTCACCCCAGATCGGCACGAGCGGCGGGTACTGCAGTCCCGACGCCGCGCAGTGCACCACGATCGACCCGGGTGGAACGCGAACCGACCCGCGTTCGAGGACGATCTCCTCCCTGGACACCAACTTGATGTGCCCGAGGCGGACGACGTTCTCGATGGTGCGAAGCAGCTCGAGCTCCCAAAGCCCCAGGGTCGGTGCCTTCGCCATCGTCGGGATCACGTTCCGGTCGATCCGAAGCATCACGCCCGCAGCTTCCAGCCGCAGGAACAGATCCGTGAGCGAGTCCGCGTCCGCAGCTGCAGTCATGGTGTCCGCCGAGAGCGTGAGCGCCACGACCGGGTCGGGCTGGACGACCGCCCGGTTGAGCATCCACGGGTCACGTGGTCGCACCCACACGATCCGGTCCGCTGCCACCCCGTTCCCCAACAACCAAACGATGGCGTCGGTTGCGGTCTTCCCCGATCCCACGATCACGTAACTGCCCGCTACGCCGGTCATCGCCGCGAGCTCATTCACAGCGATGACCCGGGCGGAGTCCGCCACGCTGAACGGAGGCGGTGTCGTCGCCGGTATCGTGGGTGACAGGTAGGTGGCGTCCACCACCCGGCGGCGCACATCGACCCGTGTGGTCTCTCCTGACACCCGCGACGTGACGAGGTGGGATGAGCCGTCCGCGTGGTATTCGCTCGCTCCGAGGAACGTGACTCGCCCCGAACCGACGAACCGGCGATACAGGATGTCGTCGTAATAGTTCTGGATCTCGGCCCGGCGAGCACGCTCCTGCAGCCCCGTCTCCGGGCCTTGTTGCTGCACGGCGCCCGTCCCGAGCACCGTCGACGCCACGCCGTAGAACAGCGATGCCTGGTGGAGCTGGACGAATGGATACGCATCCTGCCAGTGGCCGCCGGCTCCATGGCGACGGTCGACGAGCGTGACGTGCACATCGGCGTGGTCGACCAGGGCATCAGTGAACGCCATGCCCATCGCGCCCGCACCCACTACCAAATAGTCCGTCGCCAACGACCGCATCGCCATGTTCTTGGCCTCCAGTGTGAATAACGGGCGCATTGTGTGATCACCCGTCCACGGCGTCCACCATTCAGCGCACATCAACGTAGCCTCGCCTCGGACCCACCCCACTTTCGCCCTTCGCCTTTCGACTTTCCACTCAGAAAACGGTATACTTTGACTAGCGATTTCGGCCTGCGACCGTCGCTTCCAGATTCGGAGTAGCCCTTTGTCCATCGAGCCCACCTCCAACGTCCGCCCCATTCGCATAGAAGACGAAATGCGCACGAGCTACCTCGATTACGCCATGAGCGTCATCGTTTCGCGCGCGCTTCCGGATGTCCGCGACGGCCTCAAGCCAGTGCAGCGGCGCATTCTCTGGGGCATGTACGACGGTGGGGCGCGGGCCGCTGCAGGCTACCGAAAGTCCGCCGCAACCGTCGGCGATGTGATGGGCAAGTACCATCCCCACGGCGACCAGGCGGTCTACGACACGCTCGTCCGCATGGCCCAGGAATTCTCGCTGCGCTACCCGCTGATCGATGGCCAGGGCAACTTCGGGTCGGTCGATGGCGACCCGCCCGCGGCCATGCGCTACACCGAAGCGCGCATGTCCACTATCGCGGAGGAAATGCTCCTCGATATCGACCAGAACACCGTCGATTTCGAACCGAACTACGACGGCCGCCACGAACAGCCAAGCATCCTCCCCGCGCGCGTGCCGAACCTGTTGATGAACGGTTCGACCGGCATCGCCGTCGGAATGGCGACGAACATCCCGCCGCACAACTTCAACGAACTCTCCGACGCCATCGCTCTCCTTATCGATAAGCCCGAATCGACGCTCGATGACCTGCTCCAGATTGTGAAAGGCCCGGACTTCCCGACGCATGGCATCGCGCTCGTCGGCAAGGACAGCGCCCAGGTGCGGATGGCCTACGGCGAAGGCCACGGCCGCGTCGTCATGCATGCCCGCACGACGATCGAAGAATCGAGCCGCGGCCGCACGGCGATCATCGTCACCGAGCTGCCGTACCAGGTGAACAAGGCCCTTCTCGTCGAAAAGATCGCTGAACTCGTGCGCGACAAGAAGATCGAAGGAATCGCAGACCTGCGCGACGAGAGTGACCGCACCGGCATGCGCGTGGTCATCGAGCTGAAAAAAGAGGGCTCGGTCACCCAGATCAAGAACCTGCTGTTCAAGCACACGGCGATGCGTTCCAGCTTCTCGATGAACATGATGGCGATCGTCGACGGCGCACCGCGACGTCTCGGCCTCAAGCGGGCGCTCGAATTGTTCATCGACCACCGCCGCGAAGTGATCCGCCGCCGGGCCGAACACCAATTGGCGAAAGCGAAGGAACGCGAGCATGTCCTGACCGGCCTGTTGAAGGCGATCGAGATGCTCGATGGGGTGATCGCGACGATCCGCGCTTCGGATTCTGCGAACAACGCGCTCGAACTGCTCCAGGGTGTCGGCACCGTGCTTGCCGAACGCATCCCGGCGAACAGCCCGGCCGCGTTGCGCAACTTCCTGCGCACCAACACGTTCGACTTTTCGGAGATCCAGGCGCGCGCCATCCTCGATATGCAGCTTCGGCGGCTGGCGGCGCTCGAACGCAACGCGCTGCTTTCCGAGTACGAAGATCTGATCAAGAAGATTGCCGAACTCGAAGACCTGCTGGCGAACCCGCGCAAGATCGACTTCGTAATCCGCGACGATATCCAGGACTTGAAGAAGAAGTACGGTGACGCCCGCCGCACCGAAATCGTCGAAGCTGACCCGGAGGACTTCCGCGAAGAGGACTTAATCGCCCACGCCGATAGCGTCATCACGCTCAGCATCCGCAACTACATCAAGCGCATGCCGTTGGAGGAGTTCCGCGCCCAGCGCCGCGGCGGCCGTGGGGCCAAGGGCGCCCCCACCCGCGAAGAAGACGCCGTGATGAAGCTGGTGGTCTGCGATACGCA
>JANPDX010000611.1:0-4552 GCA_031431695.1 Dehalococcoidia bacterium | reverse complement strand
GCCGAAGGACGACCAGCGGTGTCTGTGCCGCCCACAACTGTGACCGTTCTGGGTGGCCGACGATAAGCGTATCGCGCACCACTTTGATGGTATCCGTGACGGGGATGGCGGCAATCGCGCCGGGCTTGCCTGCCGCTGCGGCCACTATTCGAGCTATGAGAGCGGATGAAACTAACGGGCGAGCGCCATCGTGGATAGCGACGTAGCGGGCCGTGCATTGGCGAAGGCCTGCCTCAACGCTGTCGCGGCGCCGGGCGCCGCCTTCGACGACGCGAAAGCAGACCTTCGGGGCCCACACTTCGCCAAGGGCCTGGACGACAGAAACGCGGTCCGCGCTGGTGACGATGACGAGACCGCCGAGCCCGTGTGTGGCTTCAAATGCGGCAAGCGACCAGGCCAGGACCGGCCGCCCGCAGAGGTCCGCCGACAGTTTGTCGGTATCGCCGAAGCGGGTGGAGGATCCGGCGGCAACGATGACGGCGTCGAAAGTCATGCCTTGCAAAGTAGCACCGGACGAAGTTGCGCTGTAGTTGCTGTGGAAGCGCGTGCCGTTGCCCGGAATAACGTCAACGCGGCGGCGCGTCCTCATGTTCCGGTCATAACCGCCTGCCTGCTACCATGGAAGTCCGCCCGCACCGGTCCGCCGCACGCCGGGGAAGGAGCCACCCATGACCGCATCAATCGAGCAACTGCTCACCCGTGTTTCCAAGCCCGCCCGCTACACCGGCGGCGAGTGGAACAGCGTGACCAAGGATTGGACCACTACACAGGTGCGCATCGCGCTTGCTTATCCGGACGCCTACGACATTGGCATGTCCAACATGGGCCTCGGCATCCTCTACGACCTTCTCAATAAGGTCGAGGACGTGGTCTGCGAGCGTGCATTCGCACCATGGGAGGACATGGAGGCAGAGATGCGGCGGGAAAACACGCCGCTCTGGAGTTTGGAAACGCGGGCGCGAGTCCGCGACTTCGATGTCCTCGGTTTCACGCTGCAATACGAGATGACCTATACCAACGTCCTCAACATGCTGGATCTCTCCGGCATCCCGATTTGGGCGCGCGAGCGAAACGATGAGCACCCAATTGTCATCGCCGGGGGAAGCGGCGCGTTCAACCCGGAACCGCTCTCACCGTTCATTGACGCCTTCTTCCTGGGTGAAGGTGAAGAGGCAGTCATCGAACTGGCCGACCTTGTACGAGAGTGGAAGCGAACGAAGACGCCCCGGGCGCAACGTCTGCGCGACCTGTTGCGGCTGCCGGGCGTGTATGTGCCCAGCTTCTACGAAGCGCGCTACGACGCCGATGGTCACTTCGCCGCACTCGAACCGACGGTTGCGGACGCACCCGCCCAGGTGAAGCGGCGGATCGTGGAAGTGCTGCCGCCAGCGCTCGTAAAGCCGATTGTGCCATTCCTGCAAACCGTGCATGACCGGGCCGCTGTCGAAATTCAGCGTGGCTGCACCCAGGGGTGCCGCTTCTGCCAGGCGGGCATGATTTATCGCCCGACGCGCGAGCGGTCTCCGGAGGAGGTGGTGCAGGCGGCCCGCGAACTGATGCTGAACACCGGTTATGACGAGCTGTCACTGCTCTCGCTGAGCACCACCGACCACAGCCAGATCGTCACGATGGTGAACCAGCTCACATCGACGTTCGCCGACCTGAAGGTGGGCATCCCGAGCACGCGCGTCGACAGCTTCTCGGTGGAGGTCGCAAACGCGGTTGCGAAGGGTAAGAAGCACACGCTCACGCTCGCCCCGGAAGCCGGCAGCCAGCGCCTCCGCAACGCGATCAATAAGCTCGTGAGCGAAGATGACCTGTTGGGAGCGGCAGAGAACGCCTTCCAGCGCGGCTGGACTGGCATCAAGATGTACTACATGGTCGGGTTGCCTACCGAGACCATGGATGACGTGGCCGGCATCGTGGAAATGGGCAGGAAAGTTAAGGCCATCGGGCGGAAGTACACCGGCGGGCGGGGGCGGGTACGCGTGAGCACGAGCAACCTGGTGCCGAAGCCGCATACACCGTTCCAGTGGGCTCGCCAGGACACAGCGGAAGAACTACAACCCAAACACTTTCTGCTCAAAGACGGCTGCCGCTCTTCGGGGATTGAGTTCAGTTGGAACGACCCGCGCGACAGTTTCATCGAGTGTGTGCTGAGCCGTGGCGACCGGCGGGTGGGCGACGCCATCTACGAAGCCTGGCGCCATGGCGCCAAGTTCGATGCATGGAGCGAGCACTTCAACGCCCAGCTCTGGCGCGACGCATTTGACGCCACGGGCAACGATGCGGAGTGGTTCGCTCACCGGGAATGGGATACGCGTGAGCCGTTGCCCTGGGACCACATCGACTGTGGCGTGACGAAGAGCTACCTCCGCGGGCAATGGCGCGATGTTCACACGGTGAAAACCGTGGCGGACTGCCACCATGGCGCCTGCAACGTCTGCGGCATGCAGAACTTCGACGCCCTGAACGAGTCGGCCGGAGTTGGCGACTGCGTGGTGAAACTCGGCAAGCTGGTGGAACTGCGCCGCGGAGCGAAGACTTACGCGGGCGAGGCGCTGGAACTGGTGTAGGGGACTCACGGAACGAGGCATCGCATCCGCTATACTCAGACCGTGGCCTTCACTATTGCCGATGTCGAAGATCTGATTCGCCTGCTCGGAGAGCACCCGGAGTGGCGTGAGCGGCTGCGCCCGGTGATTCTGGGGGAAGAGATTCTCCAGATCCCGTCCCGAATGGATCGGGTGGAGGCGGCGCTCGAAGTGCTCGCTCTCCGACTGGATCAGCTGGCTATCGAAATGGGCCACATGAATCAGACGGTAGCGAACATCCTGGCCCGCATGGACCGAATGGACGGCCGGATGAGCAATATCGAAGGCGAACTTCTGGAATCGAAGTTCGACAGGAACATGCCGAACTGGGTACGGGACTACGTCCGTCGGCCGATGCGACTCTTTGTTGATGAGATTGATGAAATCAGTGAAGCCCTCGGCAACGGCGTGCTCAGCGAGTCCGATGTCGCAAGACTTGCATCTCTCGATTCGTTGGTTCGCGGAGTGGATACCCGCGACGGGAGTCAATCATATCTCGCGGTTGAACTCAGCCACACTATCAATGCCGAGGATGTCGAACGCGCCGACACGCGTGCCAAGCTGCTCAATCGGGCTGGCCTGGCGGCAAGGGCCTTTGTTGGCGGGTACCGAGTCACGTCGGCCGCCGAAAGCATGATTGAAGAACGTGGAGTTCTCGTGACGCTTCATCGGCCACCCGCTTAGCTGGAATGGAAGCCTCAGATCGAACGCAAGAAACGGGCCTCTCTTGCGAGAGGCCCGTTTCAGTTGGGAATGCCGAGAGTGGCGAAGCCTTATTCGGGGTCGCCGCCGATGGTGAAGTCATCGTCGTCTTCCACGGGGAGGGCGCCGATCCCTTCGTCATCGTCGTCGAGTACGCCCACGGCGCCGGGCCGCTTGTACGCAGTGGCTTCGCGTTCGGCGAGGATGCGCTCAAGGTCCTCTTCCTCTTCGAGAAGGAGGGACTCCGGTACGTCGAGTTCGCCGTAATGGTCGCGCTTCGCGACGATAACTTCGCTTCGAGCCGGGATGAGCTTCCCGATGATGACGTTTTCCTTGAGGCCAAGGAGCTTGTCGGTTGAGCCATCGATGGCCGCGTTCGTGAGGACGCGGGTCGTCTCCTGGAAGGAGGCGGCGGCGAGCCACGAATCGGTGTTCAGCGAAGCCTTGGTCACACCGAGGAGGACGGGCTGTGCCGTTGCCGGCTCCCCGCCTTCCGCGATGATCTTGTTGTTGAGCTCTTCAAAGGCGCGGCGGTCTTCCAGGTCACCCGGCAAGAGGCCGGTATCGCCCGGGTGGTCCACCTTCACGCGGCGGAGCATCTGGCGCGTGATCACCTCGATGTGTTTGTCGTTGATGTTCACGCCCTGGGCCTTATAGACCTTCTGGACTTCATCAACCATGTACTTGCGGACGGCGTCACGGCCCTGGATGTGGAGGATGTGTTGCGGGTTGCGGGCACCTTCCGTGAGCTGGTCGCCGGCGTAAACCATTTGGCCAGTCTCGACGAGGATGCGAGCGGCGGCGGGGATGGGGTATTCGCGCTCTTCGCGCTCTTCATACACGACGCTGAGCTTGTTCTTGCCGGCAACGCGGACGATACCGGAGATGCGCGAAGCGACCGACTCGGCGACTTCCGTGGTCTTCTTTGGGGTCGGACCGTGGGCGATGATGTGACCGGCGACGATTCGTTCGCCGTCTTTCACGGTTGCTTCGCCCTTGGACGGGATGTCGTATTCCTCGACGAGCGTATCGACGTTGGAGACGCGGACGACGCGGCGTTCGTTTTCCTGGACGATTTCCACCACGCCGTCGGTTTCACTGATGATCGCTTCGCCCTTTGGGGCGCGCGCTTCGAACAGTTCTTCCACGCGTGGGAGACCGCTGGTGATGTCGGACCGGTTTTCCAGGGCCGCCACACCACCGGTGTGGAACGTGCGCATCGTGAGCTGCGTTCCCGGCTCGCCGATGGACTGGGC
>JANPDX010000610.1:0-1987 GCA_031431695.1 Dehalococcoidia bacterium | reverse complement strand
AACATCCCCTTCTCCCCTGGTGGGGAGATGGGGTCGGGGGATGAGGGTCGGATGTTGCGAATCACCATGGACCCCCACCAGAAGAACGCATTCTCCCTTCTCCATCCGCGGATCCGAGAGGGCCGGGGGATGAGGGCTCCGCACCATAACGAAATCTGTGCTACGCTCTCTTCGAGCCCTGCACCATCAGGTGCACCGTGCCCTAACTCGTTTCTTCGTTCGTTTGTTTGTCGTGAGTGAGCGCAGCCCGAGACCAGGCCACACCCCCATTGCGCTCATATCACTAATGGAGAAACCCTAACCTTTTGTCACTTACCCTTTTGAACCCCGAAAACCGGGCCGTTCCGCACGAAACTGCGCCGGTCGAATCCCCCGTTGCCGACATGCCCACCTTCCGCGAACTCGGCCTCGCCCCCGAACTCATCGCCGTCCTCGATGACATGGGCTTCACTTCGCCCTTCCCCATCCAGGCGCTGACAATCGCCGATGCCCTCGCGGGCCGCGACGTTTGCGGCAAAGCCAAGACAGGTTCCGGCAAGACCCTCGCGTTCGGCCTCCCGCTGTTGCAGCGTACCGTCACGGCCAAGAAGCGCAGGCCCCACGCCCTCATCCTCGTCCCCACGCGGGAACTCGCGAACCAGGTCGCCGATGAGCTGACCCCCTTCGCCGCCGCCCGCGACCTCTGGGTCACCGCCATCTACGGCGGCACCTCCATGGTTAACCAGATCCGCGCCCTCCACGCCGGCGTCGATGTCGTCATCGCCACCCCCGGCCGCCTCAACGACCTTCTCGATCGCAAGGAAATGTCGGTCGCCGATGTTTCCATCGTCGTCCTCGATGAAGCCGACCAGATGGCCGACATGGGCTTCCTTCCCCAGGTTCGCGAAATCATGGACCGCATCGAAGGCGAGCATCAGACCCTTCTCTTCTCCGCCACCCTCGATGGTTCCATCGGCGAACTCGTGAAGCGCTACCAGAAAGACCCCGTCCGTCACGAAGTCGAATCCGACACCGAGACGGTCGATACGCTCGATCAGCGCTTCATCGGCGTCGAACGAGGCGAAAAGCTCAAGGTTGCCGCCGAAATCTGTGGCGCCTCCAAGCGATCGATCGTCTTCGTCCGCACCAAGCACGGCGCCGACCGCCTCGCCGAGCAGCTCACCCACGCCGGTGTCCCTGCTTCGCCGATTCACGGCGGATTGAACCAGAACCGCCGCGAACGCACCCTCGCCATGTTCGCCTCCGGGCGCGCACCCGTGCTCGTCGCCACCAACGTCGCCGCTCGCGGCATCCACGTCAGTGGCATCGATACCGTTCTCCACTTCGACATCCCGGAAGACGGCAAAACCTACCTCCACCGCTCCGGCCGCACCGCCCGCGCCGGCTCCGATGGCCTCGTTGTCTCCCTCGTCTCCCCGGATGAGGCGCACGACGCCCGCACCCTTCAGCGTGAGGCCGGCATCAACCTCGTCGTCGTCCCCATGAAGCCCGGAGACGAGCGCCTGCTCGACCTCGCCGCCTTCGAACCCCCGGCCGCGCCGCCTATCGAAGAAGCGCGTGCCACCTACCGCAACACCCGCGGCCCAGTGCCGAACGCCGGTGGCCGCTCCAACGGACGCCGCAATTTCCGCCCCCGCGAAGTCAGCCCGGCTGAAGGCGGCTCACGCCGTCACAACAACAGCTGGGGTGGTGGTGGCGGCGGCGCCCCGCGTCGCAACAACAACCCCTCGCCGTCCCGCTACTAGCCTCCGGCAGCCGCGTCCTTCCCTGGAAGGGCGCCGGCCCCGGAAGGGTCCCAGCAATCACCAATCAAGAAGCGTCCCGCAAGGGGCGCTTCTTGCATTCCCTGAACCACCGGCTCGATCTCCATCAGAGGACCCGCAGTGATGCGGGTTAAATCCGAGGCGCGCACGCCAGTAAGCGCGTGGCTCTCGAAACAACCCCAAGCGCCACCGGGCATTTGGACTCCCCCTCTCCCAAGCTTGGG
>JANPDX010000609.1:0-8141 GCA_031431695.1 Dehalococcoidia bacterium | reverse complement strand
AGATTTGAACTCACACGCCCAAAAGGACACTGCCCCCTCAAGACAGCGTGTCTGCCGTTCCACCACCTGGGCCCGAACGCAAATGGTACGAAGCTCGCTGGCCCTGCGGCAAGCCGCTTGAGGGTTTGGGCCAGTTTGCGAATCGAATTGGCAGGGGCGGCAGGATTCGAACCCGCGACCGGTGGATTTGGAGGCCACTGCTCTACCAGCTGAGCTACACCCCTGTGCGAACCACAAGCGTACCAAAAAAGGCGAAACGGGGAAGGAGAGGGATCTGCATGTCGCTGCTTACGGCGATGTCCGAGGCGTCTTTCCGGGAAGGACCAGTAAGCGCGGGCGACGATGGCGCACCGGTGAAGCCAGGAATTCGGTCCCGCCACTATCCCAACATCCGGCCTAACGCCTTACGCCTACGCCGCTCGCGGATGCGAAGCCAGGCTGCCGCACGCGGGACACCGGGGCACCCGCGATACGCGCGGGCTCTGCCCGAAGTTGAACTTGGCGCGGCAGCGGTCGCACTCCATCCGCTCGAACATCTTGCCTTCAGCGAACTTGCGTTCCCAACAGGGTCTCAGCATGGTCGGCTCTGCCACGGTTCATCTCCTGTATGAAACTACGGCAGAGAATGGTTCCCGGCGCATGGGGAATTGTTGAGGCCGGTTGTTGATAGTCGTTAGCCGTTAGCCATAAGTCCTTGGCACTTAGCAGTCCCCCCGCCGTAAACTCGGTCGATGCACCATAACGTTCGGCATCTCCTCTCTTCGGCGGACATTTCGCCGGCAGAGACCGCCCACCTGCTCGATATTGCCTTGCGGCTGAAACGAAAGCCGCAGCCGATTCTCGCGAACCGCCAGTTGGCGCTGCTGTTTGAGAAGCCGTCGTTGCGTACCCGCGTGAGCTTCCAGTTGGCCATGCGCCACCTTGGCGGCGAATCGATCTACCTCGCGCCGCAAGAAGTCGGTCTCGGCGAGCGGGAAGCCATCAAGGACGTTTCCCGAGTGCTCAGCCGGTACGTGGACATCGTTGCCGTGCGCACGTTCGGCCAGGAAATCGTGCAGGAGTACGCCGAATTTTCGAGTGTGCCAGTAATCAATGCCCTCACCAACGAAGAGCATCCGTGCCAGGCCCTTGCTGACCTGCTCACGCTTAAGGAAAAGGTCGGCGACCTCAAAGGTTTCTCGATCGCGTTCATCGGCGATGGCAACAACGTGGCCGCAAGCCTCGTCCTGACGGCGACTGCCCTGGGCATGGACATGCGCATGGCCGCCCCGAAGGGCTATGGCCTGCCCGAAAGCGTTATCTCCGAGGCCAGCCAGAGAGCGCAGGCGACGGGCGGCAGGCTCACCCTGGTAAACGACCCGGCAGAGGCATCCGCGGGCGCGCACGCGCTCTACACCGACGTCTGGACCTCGATGGGCCAGGAGCGTGAAGCGGAGCGCCGCCGTATCGCCTTCGCTGGCTACCAACTCAACCACGATTTGATCGACGTGGCCGCGAACGGCGCCTTCGTGATGCACGACTTGCCCGCGCACCGGGGCGAAGAAATCACCGACGAAGCCATCGAGAGCCCACAGTCGATCGTCTTCGACCAGGCCGAAAACCGGGTCTGGGCGCAAGCTGCGGTAGTCGCCTTTCTGCTCCGCTGCGACGGCCAGGTGGAAGGCTAACCGGCTTTCCCCCGGCGGGGCGTAGAATGAACTACGGCCCGCCGGGCGCCTTTACTCATGCTTGATACCCAACACATCCGTGAAATCCTTTCCCAGTTTGGCCCCACCAGCGCGATCGACGTCCTGCTCATCGCGCTGGTGATTTATGCCGTGTTAAGAATCCTGAACGGGACACGGGCGATGACCCAACTGCGGGGTGCGCTGGCGCTGCTCCTCGTCTTCGTGGTCCTTGGCCGAATGCTCGACCTCACCGTCATCAACTTCCTCGTGGAAAACTCGGTGACTGCACTCCTAATTGGCGCGGCGATCATCTTTCAACCAGAGTTGCGGCGAGCGCTGGACCGGCTCGGCCGCACCGGCCTTCGCGGATGGTTCGGCGCCACCGGTTACGACGACGTCATCGATTCGGTGGTGAAGGCGGTTGCGCGCATGTCTGCCGAACGGCATGGAGGCCTGTTTGTACTCGAACGCGAAACCGGGCTCCAGGACGTCATCGAGACGGGGATCCCGGTCGATGCCAGGGTGTCGCCCGAGTTGCTGGCCGGCATCTTCTATCCCAACTCCCCCCTTCACGACATGGCTGTCGTCTTGCGCGATGAGCGCGTGGTGGCCGCAGGATGCATCCTGCCGCTCGCAACCTCGTTGACCTTCGACGAACGAAACCTCGGTACCCGCCACCGCGCCGCCATCGGTATTACCGAGAATACCGACGCGCTAACCGTCGTTGTCAGCGAGGAGACCGGCGAGATCAGCGTCGCCCTGCACGGCCGCCTGACCCACGTGCCCGACGAGCGCCGTCTCAAGTCCGTGCTCGAGTGGGTACTCGATCCGGGCCTTGCCACGGCCCGTGGACGTGAAGGTGGAATCCCGGTTTGAAGCGCGCGCCGGACCGTCGCGCGGGTTGGGCGCGTGCTGGGCTGGGCGTGGCTCGTGGCTCGGTCGTCAGCCTTTATGACCACTGGGCCATGGCACTCTTCAGCCTGGCGGCGGCGTTTGCTATCTGGTTCGTCATCCAGGACGTCGAGAACCCGCGTGTCCAGGCCTCGTTCCCGGCCGACGGCACCACCGCGATTTCGGTGCAGGCGACCAACGCCGACCTGTATATTCCGAGCGCTTCCTACAACGTCGCCGTGCAGGTGGAAGGCCGCCAGGATGATGTTGTCAGCCTCTCCCAGGATGACTTCGAGGCGTCAGTGGATATCAAGGGCATCACGCCCGAAAACCCCCAGGAGCGGACCGTCAAGGTCACGTCGAAACGCAGCAGCGTGCGCGTCCTCTCCGTTCGACCGGCCACCATCTTTGTGACCGTGGAGCCGGTCGTCGAGCGGCAGTTCGATATCGTCGTCAACCGGCTCGGGCAGTTACCGGCCGGGTTTGTTGAACAAGACATAAAAGTCGAGCCGCCCCAGGTCACCGTTCGCGGGCTTCCGGAAGACCTTGCGAGCATTGTCTCCATAGGCCTCGACGTGAACTTGAGTAGCCAGCGCGAAGGGACAACGACAATCGAGAATCAACTCGTCGCCCGGTCGATCACCGGAGCGCAGGTTGGGGTCAGTATCGCGCCGAACCGGGCGAAAGTGACCCTCAGCATCAAGCAGGAGTTCGTCCAACGGACATTGCCGGTGGCGCCTGTCCTCTCGGGCCAGCCCGCGCCCGGCTACCGGATTATCAGCATTTCGGTGGAACCGTCCGCGATTTCCGTGTCGGGGCCCGCCGACCGAATGGCGACCCAAACCCAACTGACCACTGAGCCGATTCAGCTAACCAACGCCACCGGCGAAATTCGGCTATTGCGAAATATCGATGCGCCGCCAAACTTCTCGCTCGAACGCCGCACCGTCACCGTCATCATCCAGGTGAAGCCAATCGAGTGTACGGGCGCTCCGGCGGCGAGCCCATGTGGCTCAGTGCTGATCCAGGTGGCGCCCCTCCCCGAGAACCAGCCACCAGCGCTCTTTGTGGTGGGGACTCCGCGGCTATCCATCCAGCTCACCGGGCCACTGACGGTCCTCGACGCGATTCTGCCAGGCCAGATCCAGGCGAAAGTGTCGCTTATTGGCGCCGTCGCCGGCACTGGAAGCTACCCCGTTACGGTGACAATTCCGGCGGCACTCGCGAGCCAGGGCGTCCGCGCCGAGCAACCAACGCCAATTCAACTTACTCTGGCATCACCATGAGTGCCGCAAGCGATGCCCTTCCAAGAGTTGTTATTGTCGGCCGGCCAAACGTCGGCAAGTCTTCCTTATTCAACCGGATCTTCGGAGAACGGCGGGCGATCGTCGAAGATGAGCCCGGGACGACCCGCGACCGTGTCGAAGCAGACGTCGAATGGATGGATGTCCGCTTCCGGCTGATCGACACCGGTGGCTACGAAACTGACGCCGAGAACGTCTACGCGCCGCTCATCATCGAACAGATTAAGACGGCCATGAGCGGCGCCGCCGTCGTCTTGTTCTGCGTTGACGCCCGCGATGGCCTTACCGCGAGCGATTACGACATGGCGGAGGTCGTGCGACGGGCGAACCGGACAACGATCATGGTCGCTACCAAAGCCGACAATGAACGTCGGGAGCTTACGGGCATCGCGGAAGCGTCGTCGCTGGGGTTCGGCGTTCCGCTGCCCATTTCCGCCATGCACGATATCAATGTCGGCCTCATGCTCGACGAAGTCGTCAAGCTTCTCCCCAGGGACACGACGCTTGTAGAGAGCGACCGGACGCGTGTGGCGATTATTGGCCGCCCCAATGTCGGCAAGTCGATGCTGGTCAACGCCATCCTTGGGCAGCAACGGGTCATCGTCAGTGAAGTGGCCGGTACCACGCGTGATGCCATTGATACCGAGGTCGATACGCCTGAAGGCTCTTTCCTGTTGATTGACACGGCGGGCATTCGCCGTCCGGGCAAGCTCGGCAAGGGCGTGGAACTGCACTCGGTGATGCGTGCGACCACGGCCGTGGAGCGTTGTGACGTGGCCGTGCTGGTTATCGATGGCACCGAGGGAGTGACCTCCCAGGATATGCACATCGCCGGGATCCCCATGGAACACCTTCGTGGCCTGATTCTGGCTGTCAACAAGACCGACCTCTGGGAGGATCCGGAGGAGCGCCGCGCCTGGGCCGAATCGCAAATGCGGGGCCGCGTAAAGTTCGCCCCCTGGGCGATGGTCACCTTTGTTTCCGCGCTCGAAGGCAAGGGCGTGCATGAACTGTTGAAGCTGGTGCACGAGGCGCGAGAGGCACGGCGCACGCGCCTCTCGACCGCCGAACTCAATTCGCTGCTCAACCGCGCCGTCCGCGATCACGTCCCGCCGCTGGTCCAGAACAAGCGGTTCAAGCTGTACTACGCCACGCAGGCAGGTATTGACCCGCCGGTGTTCATCCTCTTCGTCAACGACCCAAAGCTGGTCCACTTCAGCTACCGGCGCTACCTCGAACGAAGTATCCGCGAGGCCGCCGATTTCGAGGGCACCTCGATCAAATTGGTCTTCAGGGCGCGAAGCGAGGATGAGGACAGGGACAAATCGTGATCGACTACGCCGCCAATATCGCCGTTGGCTACCTCTTCGGGTCCCTTCCCTGGGGCCTGATCGTCGGATATATCTGGCTTCGGCGGGACATTCGTGAATCAGGAAGCGGCAAAACTGGCACGACGAACGTCCTTCGCACCGCCGGCAAGATCCCTGCCGGCCTGGTGTTGATCCTCGACATCGCGAAGGGCGCCGTGCCTGCCCTCGTTGGCCGGCTCGTGTTGGAAAACGACGGCGCCGCCGTCGCCGGAGCCTGCGCGGCGGTGGTGGGGCACATTTGGCCGGTGTTTGCCGGGTTCCGCGGCGGGCGAGGGGTCGCAAGCACGTATGGCGGCGTGCTCGGACTCGCGCCGTTGCTCTCGCTTGGTTTCCCGGTCGTTGGCGTGTTGCTCATCGCCGCCACCCGCTACGTGTCGGTGATGTCGGTGGTTGGCGTGCCTATTTGCGCCGGACTCCTGGGCCTGGCGGCGGCCTTCGGCTGGACCGAGCCGGTCTACGCCATTTTCGGGGCCTTCGCCGCACTCCTCGTGGAGTACAAGCACATCCCCAACATTCAGCGGCTCCGCGCCGGCACCGAACCAAAGATTGGGCAAGGCGGGAATCGTCCCGCGACTGGTTGAGATGGCGCATTACGCGGTCCTCGGAGCAACGTCCTGGGGGCTCACGCTTGCATGGATGCTTGAGCGGAACGGGCACGCCGTCACTATCGTCACGCGGACAGCTGACGAGGCCGCCGCAGTCGCGGCGCGGCGCGGGATAGCGAGGCTCCCCGAACTTCGCCTGCCGGATGCGGTGCGCGCCGTCGCCGCGCCCGTGGTGGAGCGGTTCGATGGCCTGGTGGTTGCTGTACCCGCGCAGTCGTTCCGCAAGAGTGTCGAGATCTGCGGAATTGGGCCCGCTACCCCCGTGCTTTCCGCGGCGAAGGGAATCGAAGTCGTGACTGGCAAACTCATGAGCGAGGTGCTCGTGGATCTCGGCTGGTCCGATGGCGCCATTTCGGCGATTTCGGGCCCGAACCTCGCGCACGAGATAGTTAAGGGGCTGCCAGCGGCGGCAGTCGTCGCCTCGAATTCGCAGTCGGAGGCCGAGCGTTGGCAGGCCGCTCTTTCGCGTCCGGCATTTCGAATCTATACCAGCGAAGACATCATCGGTGTCCAACTCGCGGGCGCCTACAAGAACGTGATCGCCATCGCCGCCGGCGCGTGTTGGGGGCTCCAGTTTGGCGCCAACGCCGTCTCGACGGTGATGACCCGCGGCCTCGCCGAGATGACCCGGCTCGGCGTGGCGATGGGGGCCGAACCGAGCACATTCCAGGGCCTCGCCGGAGTCGGTGACCTCGCGACAACTTGTTTCTCGCCGCTCAGTCGAAACCGCCGTTTCGGCGAGCTGCTGGCGAGGGGAGAATCCGTTGACGCCGCCAGGGCGGCGATCGGCGAAGCCATCGAAGGCGTTGCGACCGCGGCGGTTGCGGTGGGCGTTGCCGCCCGCGCTGGCGTGGAGCTTCCAATTTGCGCCGCCGTCGCGGCTGTCGTCAGCCAGCGGAAGACCGTGATCGAAGCGATGGCCGGGCTGCTCGCCCGGCCCCTCGGTGCCGAAGCCACTTGGCCCGGCTGATGCTACGATCATCGGCATGGTAGAAGGTACGCTCGCTCGGTTGCTTGAGGGCCTTCATGAGGGCCGGGACCTTGCCGACGCGGAATACAATGCGTTCTCAGACCTTGGCAGGTCGGAGGCGGCTGAAGTCCGCCTGGGCTGGACTGCCATCCCCGTGGCGTCGCGGGCGCTCCTTTTGGAGCGTGCGCTCGAACTTGCCGATGTCAACCTCGAACTCAACTTCCACGCTCTTGCCCGGATTGGGCTTGGCGATCCCGCCCCTGAGGCACGGGAACGCGCGGTGGGGCTCCTCTGGGAATCGGATGACCGCGACGTCGGCCTTGCGCTGGCTGTCATGCTCAAGGAAGACCCCGGGCCGGGCGTCCGGGCCGCCGCCGCAACCGGGTTGCTGCGCTTCGTCGAGGCCTTCGTCGTCGAAAAACTGGATAGGTCCCTCGGAGCCAAATTGGTCGAGGCGATTCAGAGTGCGCTTAGCGACCCGAGTGTCGAAGTGCGGGCAAAGGCCGTGGAAAGCGCGGGGCCCTTTCCGGAGCCGTGGGCACAGGAACACATCCTTGAGGCGTTCGAAAGCGACGACTCGCGGCTGCGGGTCTCGGCGATTCGAGCGATGGGGACGTCTGGTCTGGAACGCTGGGAGGAGTACCTCGAAAGCGAGTTCTCTTCGGCCGACGAAGAGATGCGTTTCGAATCGGTGGTTGCCGCAGGGAGCCTCGGTTCGCCGCTGCTGATCGAGCCCCTGGGCGAACTGCTTTCGGATGAAGATGCGGAACTGGTTCTCGCCGTGATTGAGGCGCTTGGTGAGATCGGCGGCGAAGACGCAGTCGAAATGCTGAGCCAGTTTGCGCCGGACGCGCCGGAAGGCTTCGAAGAGGCGGTCGATAACGCGCTTGCCGCCGCAACCGAAGAAGGCATGTTTCGGCGCTTCGGCGAACTCAAGGCCCGCCGTCATGGCGATGAGGATGAAGACGAGTGAGTCGAAGACTGCCAATCCACGAGGCCGTTTCCGCGGGCGGCGTGGTTTGGCGCAGGGGGCCGGACAGGACCGTCGAGGTCGTTGTTTGCGGCCGCCATTCCGACCGCGTCTGGGGGCTCCCCAAGGGTACTCCCGACGGCGACGAGCTAATCGAAGAAACCGCCCTGCGTGAAGTGCGGGAAGAGACCGGCCTCGAGGTACGGCTCGGCGAATCCCTTGGTTCCATCGAGTACTGGTTCACACACAGCGGCATCCGCTACCACAAAGAGGTGCATCATTGGCTGATGGAATCTGTCGGCGGAGACGTTTCTCAACACGACCATGAATTCGACGAGGTTCGCTGGGTTCAAGCCGCCGAAGC